>PLNY01000244.1 GCA_003141915.1 Anaerolineae bacterium
CCTTCAACTGCTTCATCACATCGTTCGCGCCGCGGCCAAAGTAATCGTGCAGGATGATATATTCAGCATATAACGTTTCGTATACTTTTTGATTTTCGGGATCGGGAACATACGTCTTGTCTTTAAGATGCGCCATTACCTTTGCGGCATCGTAAATGGAATCGTATCCGCCCAACGCCTTGCCGGCCGCGACGGCGCCAAACATTGCCGACCCCAAGGCGGAGGTCTGCTTTGACGCGCCGACGCGTATGGGCAATCCGATCACGTCCGCATAGATTTGCATAAGCAATTTATTCTTTTCGGGCAAACCGCCGCACGCGATCAACTCATGAATCGGCACGCCGTTCTTTTGGAATGTTTCGATGATGATGCGTTTTCCATAGGCAGTCGCCTCGATCAGGGCGCGGTAAATTTCCTCGGGCTTGGTTGCCAGCGTGGCCCCGATCAAGAGTCCGGTCAAACCGGCATCCACCAGTACGGAACGGTTGCCATTCCACCAATCAAGCGCGAGCAATCCGCTTTCACCCGGCTTGAGTTGCGATGCTTTCTCTTCCAGCAGCTGGTGAATATCCATGCCGCGTTCTTCCGCTTCGTGTTCATACCTGGGAGGAACACAATTTTCCACAAACCAGGCAAAGTGATCGCCTACGCAGGATTGACCCGCTTCATAGCCATAGAAACCGGGGACGATTCCATCCTCCACATAACCGCATATGCCCGGCACCATATGCTCTTCTTTCCCAAGCACCATGTCGCAGGTGGATGTGCCCATGATCATCACCATGCGCCCCGGCTCGGTCACCGTGGTTGCGGGAACCGCCACATGCGCGTCCACGTTGGCGATTGCGACCGCGGTGCCGGGTTTAAGTCCAGTCCATTGCGCGGCCTGTTCGGTCAGACCGCCCGCGCGCTCACCGACGGGATGAATATCGGTGGAGAGTTTATCTTCGATAACGGCAGCCAGCGCGGGGTGGAGAGAAGCGAAGAAATCCTTCGAAGGAAATCCATCGTGTTTTGACCAAATCGCTTTATATCCAGCCGTACAACTGTTGCGAGTCTCTTTGCCCGTCAACTGCCAAACAACCCAATCGGCCGCTTCGATCAAACGATCAGCGGCTTGATAAATCTCCGGTGCCTCGTTTAAGATCTGCAGCGCCTTCGGGAAAAACCACTCGGATGAGACCTTGCCGCCGTAACGCTTAAGCCAGCCTTGTTTCATCTTGCGCGCAGTCTCGTTGATTCTATCCGCTTCGGGCTGAGCGGCATGATGCTTCCACAACTTCACCCACGCATGAGGCTTGTTGCGAAATTCTGGCAGGTCACATAATGGAGTTCCATCGGCTTTCGCTGGCAGCATTGTGGAAGCTGTGAAATCAATACCGATGCCGATGATGTCTTCGGCCTTTACGCCCGATTCTTCGAGCACAGCCGGGATCGTATTTTTAAACGCGCGAATGTAATCCTGCGGATCCTGCAACGCCCAATCGGGTTCAAGACGAATGGCTGTACCCGGAAGTTTTTCGTCAATCACGCCATGCGAATATGGATAAACGGCGGTTGCAATTTCCCGGCCATTCGTCGCGTCCACCAAAACGGCGCGCCCCGATTCCGTTCCAAAATCAACCCCAATCGTATATTTCACATGCCCTCACAATTCAACGATGACTTTCAATCCTTCGCGCTGAACAGCTGTATGAAAAGCCTCAGCGGTTTTTTCAAGCGGAAAGCGATGTGTGACAAGCGAACGCACATCCACCAAACCTTTTGCCACCAATTCGATTGCGCGCGGATAGGTATGCTTCATGCGCCGCACAAGTTTTATGGTCAAGCCTTTTCTGCGCGCCGTAGACGCTGAAAACGAAGTTTTGTCGTCGCCCGGGATTCCCGTCAGGATTACTTTCCCGCCGGGAAGAACAGCGGCAAGCGCATCATCCACCGCGCCTTGCTCTCCCGCCACCTCGAAGGCCACCTCAACTTTGCGTTCCTGGACCGCCGCCCGCATCTCTCTAAGCCCGTGTTGGTCTTCAACTAAAAAAGCCTGACTTGCCCCGAATCTTCTTGCCGCTTCCACTCGGTGAACAAGTTTATCTGTGGCGATGATTTGCGCCGCGCCTGACAACTTTGCCAATTGAATGATCAGCAACCCAATCGGTCCGCAGCCGAACACGCCAATCGTCATTCCTGGTTGGAGATGTCCCAAATTGATGGAATGGATCGCGACCCCAAGCGGTTCGAGCATTGCGCCATCCGCATAGCTTAGTGAGTCCGGGAGGGGATATAAGCATTTTCGCGGCCAAGATATCGCCTCACGCAACGCGCCGTCTTGTGCACCATGCCCTGCGAAAATGACGTTCGCACACAGGTTGGGATTTCCCTGCAAACAGAATTCACATACGCCGCATGAAATGGCAGGGTCAACTGCCACGCGCTGGCCATCCTCGGTCTCCCCTGCAAACTCGTGCCCTAACACAAGTGGATGCCCCAATTTTGCGTCACCGATTCCTCCCTCTGTGAACCAATGCAAATCTGAACCGCATAGCCCCACAGCCTTCACACGAATTAACGTCTCGCCTTCGCCCGTTGGGGGAACGAGTTCATCATGTAGTCTTAAGTCTCCGGTTTCATGCAAGCGAATCGATTTCATAACTCCTCTTTTTCAAGAATGGCTGGTCGTTTAGTAGTTTGGTTTTCAGGCTGTACAAGGGTTGAACAACT
>PLNY01000334.1 GCA_003141915.1 Anaerolineae bacterium
CGGATTGCAATGGCGATACGTTATCCCTGGTGGTCAATGGATTTCTGGTGGCTCAAGTTCACGATCCAAACTTGAAACACGGCGATGTTGGATTGTTGGCTGGCACATTCGCTCATCCCGGCGTGGATGTGATCTTCGATAATTTTGTGGTGATGAAGCCGTAACATGTCATTGCGAGCTAGCGAAGCAATCTCCCGTTTGATAGTTACATGAGATTGCCGCGCGGCGCTAAAGCGCCACTCGCAATGACAGAATGACTTATGAAAATTTATCTCGATACCATCGGTTGCAGACTCAACCAAAGCGAAATCGAAACGATGGCGCGACAATTCCGCGCGGCGGGACATGAAGTTGTTGCATCGGCGCAGGACGCAGATATGGCGGTGGTCAACACTTGCGCGGTGACTGCTGAAGCCGCATCTGATTCGCGCGGCAAGCTTCGTCATATCGCACGCGCGGGCGTGGATGAAATCATCGCAACCGGATGCTGGGTTACGCTTCAACCGGGACAAGCGAGCGCGCTTCCAAATGTTTCTCGCATCGTAACCAATGATCGCAAAGACCATCTCGTCGCCGATATTCTTAATGATCGTGAACAGGCATTTGATGTTGAGCCAATCATCCGTGAACCCTTGCCGGGTTTGCATCACCGCACGCGTGCTTTTGTCAAAGTGCAGGATGGATGCGATAATCACTGCACGTTTTGCATCACCACCATTGCGCGTGGCGAGAGCCGCAGTCGCCCAATTGCGGATGTGATTTCTGATGTCCAATATGCGCTCGAGGGCGGCGTCAAAGAAATTGTATTGACCGGTGTTCATCTTGGTTCGTGGGGACAAGACATTTCGACTTCGCTCAATGCAGGTTTTAATTTGCATCTTCGCGATCTTGTCAGATCGATTCTTCGGGAAACGGATGTACCGCGTCTTCGGCTTTCATCGCTCGAGCCGTGGGATTTGGATGCGGACTTCTTTTCATTGTGGGAAGATGCGCGCTTATGTCAACATCTGCATCTGCCACTTCAAAGCGGATGTAATGCGACTCTTAAACGAATGGCGCGCAAGACCACGCCCGCATCTTTTCGCGACCTGATAATTGCCGCGCGTCAAATCATGCCGGACGCGGCCATCACCACCGACATCATCGCCGGTTTTCCCGGCGAGACCGAGGACGAGTTTGCCGAGTCGCTGGCTTTTGTTAAAGAAATGAATTTCGCCGGTGGACACGCTTTCAGCTATTCGCCGCGGCCCGGGACGGGAGCCGCTCGAATGAAAGAGCAGATCCGCCCCGAGGTGCGGAAAGAACGCAATGCAATTTATCGCGCGGCCTTCGAAGAATCAGCAAATGCATATTGTCAAAAATTCATCGGGAAGACTTTGCCCGTTTTGTGGGAATCGACAACGCAACTGGATGAACATGGCTGGCAAATGGAAGGGCATACTGGAAATTATCTGCGTGTGAAAGCGATAGCTTCCGCGCCGCGCTGGAACGAGATGGATGATGTTGAATTGATTGAAAATATTTCCGGCGCGGTGCGCGGCAAAATTCATAAGATTGGATAAGGACATTCCGTAAACAATGACTGCAAAATTGATTGACGGTAAAGCAATCGCACAGGAAGTGCGCGATGGGGTGGCGGCCGTGGTGGCCAAGCGTGCCGCAGCTGGAAAATCCAAGCCGACGCTGGCAACTGTGTTGGTCGGCGACCGCGTGGATTCGGCAACTTATGTAAAGTCGAAAGGCAAAGCATGTGAAGAACTTGGAATGGGTTCGGTCAGCCATTATCTCCCAGCGGATATTTCGCAAGCGGAGTTGGAGAAGCTGATCAAAAGTTTGAACGATGATAAAACGGTCAACGGTATTTTGGTGCAGTTGCCGTTGCCTTCTCATTTGAACGAAGAGCGCGTACTTCAACTCATCAGCATCGAAAAAGATGTGGACGGTTTCTCGCCGATCAACATTGGGCGATTAGCTCAAAAAGGACGCGAACCGTTGTTCGTTCCTTGCACGCCAAACGGCTGTATCTATTTGCTGGATAAAATGGGAATTCAAATCGAGGGCGCCAACGCAGTCGTGCTTGGACGTTCGAATATTGTTGGCATGCCCGCCTCATTATTACTGGTGAGCCGTAACGCGACGGTGACCATTTGTCATTCACGCACGAAGAATCTTCCAGACGTCGTGCGGCAGGCGGATATTTTGATCGCGGCCATCGGCAAAACGGAAATGGTGCGCGGCGATTGGATCAAGACCGGCGCGGCGGTCATTGACGTGGGCATGAATTCCAAACCCGATGCAACGAAGAAGAGCGGCTATCGTTTGGTGGGCGATGTCAATTTCGAGGAAGTCAAGGAAGTCGCAGGGTTCATCACGCCAGTTCCGGGTGGAGTCGGACCGATGACGATTGCAATGCTAATGAAGAACACATTGCGCGCGGCGGAGATACAGGATAAGTAGTTGGCGTAATAAAAAAACTCCCGCTTTGCGTGGTGGGAGTTTTTTATTTAAGGATTTCAAATTTGTAGAGTTGAAAGTTCTATCAATCTATTCGTGATCCGCTTCATTACATCATCCGGCACGCCGTCCACGGCTTTGGATTGGATGCGCGTGTCAATGCTGTCGTTGACGTAATCCACCGCCACGAATTTATCGTCGTTCGTGAATGCGATTTCGGTAGAAAACCAATCCAGTTTGCAGACGCGGGCGATTCGTTCCGTGACCTGACGGAGGGGCGCGAGTTCGAATTGCGTTTCTTCCTCGGACGTCAGAACCTTATAGATGTGTGTGGACGGATTCCACCAGCAGGGAATGCAGTCGCCTCCCACGTAAAAGATTCGGAACCAGGCTTTTCGTCCCGATAAAAGACGCGGTTCAATATGCGCCTGCGCGAGATATTTCTGGTCGGGGAATTCGAGACGGGCTCATCGAACATCATCCAGCGTGGAGGCGTTCATCATCACGCCTTCGCCGCCTCCGCCGACCGCGGGCTTGAGTACGAATTTTTCTCCGAGCGGAGTCAAATCCAGCCAAGGCAGAATGGGTTGATCAATAAAAGGCGCGATCAGAATCGTGTAAGGAGTTTCAACGCCAGCTTGAATCAACTCGAGGTGCATGGTCGCTTTGTCTTCAGCCCAATGCGAAAGCTCCAGCGGGTTGATGCGGCGCAAGTGATTTTCCTTTGCGAATCGGCGGATCGGTTCGAAGCGCAGATCGTCAACGGCGCGGTCGAGCAATGTCCGAAATCCCGATTGACCCGAGTAAATCGCTGTGACGGAATCTAAAATGTTGCGCGGTGTGATCAGCCAAAGCGTCAAATTGCGCGTCGCACAGGCCTGTTCGATATATCGGACGAAGTCATCATCATATTGCCAGTACCATGAAAGGCAAAGGTCGTAATCGCGCATAGGCTGATTATAAGCGGCCCTCTTGTTTTATCACACCCTTCAATTTTTCCCTTGTCAAAACCTGAAAAAGTGATATAGTTAGAAATTGAAACTATTAGAAAGGCTTATGTTTATGGAAAAACTGGATGAGTGCGCCCGCCAACTGCTTGACACGACCCCGCAAATCATGCGCTTCATCCGCGCTGAGATGCGGAGCCACCGCGGCCATGATCTTTCGGTTCCGCAATTTCGCACGCTGACATTCGTCAATCGGAACCCCGAAGTTTCATTGTCGCATCTGGCCGATCACCTTGGACTGACTTTGCCTTCCACTTCGAAACTGGTGGACGGGCTGGTGAATCAAAAGATTATCATCCGCCATGAGTCAAAGGAGGATCGAAGACGATTGACGCTGGCCCTGACGAAAAGTGGGGAGGATATTTTGCGCGTTGCGCGCGGAGCCACGCAGAATCATTTGAAGGATGTTTTATGCAAACTGTCAGCCGAAGAATTATCGACAGTTGTTCGTGCAATGAATCTCCTACAGCCTTTATTTACGAAAGGAATGAAAGAAGCAAAATAATATGGCATCCCCTATCCTTGAAACCCGTGCTTTAACCCGTCGTTATGGCTCCCTGACTGCCGTGGATAGCTTTACGCTTTCTGTTGCAGAAGGCGAAATCTTCGGTCTGTTAGGGCCGAACGGCGCGGGGAAAACCACCACGCTCAAAATGTTGACCACACTTTTGCCGCCCACTTCCGGCGAGGCGAAAATAGCCGGTCACGATATTGTCCGCCAGGCCCGCGAAGTGCGGAGACTGATCGGGTACGTGCCCCAAATGCTCTCGGCGGATGGCACGCTTTCCGGCTACGAGAATCTCGATATCTTCGGCAAGTTATATGATATCCCGCGCGTCGAAAGGGGCAAACGCGTCACCGATGCGTTGGAATTCATGGGCTTGGCTGACTCGTCGAATAAGCTGGTGCGCGATTATTCGGGCGGAATGATCCGCCGACTTGAAGTGGCGCAATCGTTCCTGCATCATCCCCGCGTCCTTTTCCTCGATGAGCCGACGACCGGTCTGGATCCAACGGCGCGCCGCGTCGTTTGGGAACACGTTGAAAGATTGCGGAAGGATTTTGGCACCACGATCATGCTTACTACACACTTAATGGAAGAGGCAGACCATTTATGCAACCGGATCGCTATCATGCATTTGGGTAAGGTTGCGGCCATCGGCACGCCCGCTGAACTCAAAGCTTCCCTCGGCGGCGAAGAAATTACGCTTGATGATGTTTTCATCCATTATGCAGGCGATACATTGGAATCTGGAGGCACCTACCGTGAAACAGTTAGAACAAGACGTACGGCCCACCGTGTGGGCTGAACCGACTCAACAAAATCCCTTCGGTTTCCTTTCTGAGATCATTAGCTTTATCAGCAAAACGCTGGTGATTGCAGAATTGGAAATCCGCAAGTTGCGGCATGACCCGACCGAACTGCTGACACGCGCCGTCCAACCTGCACTGTGGCTTTTGATATTTGGCGAAGTGTTCACGCGCATCCGCGCTATTCCGACCGGTTCGGTATCTTACATTGAGTTCATGACGCCGGGCATTCTGGCGCAGAGCGTGCTGTTCGTTTCAATCTTTTATGGTATTGCCATCATTTGGGAGCGGGACCTGGGCATCGT
>PLNY01000030.1 GCA_003141915.1 Anaerolineae bacterium
AAAACTTCGTTTTCAGGGACACGTCATCGAGGTCGAGCCGTTTGTTCTTCCGCATCTATCGAAGTTGGACACCGAATCTCATCGTTCTGCGGCCGGGTTGCGCGGATGGAACGCGCATCAGGGATTTTACATTTATCGCAACTGCCGGCTGCTTGTGCCAGGTGACTGGCTTGGCATCAAAGGTTGGCGGCAGGAGGAACATTACAAACTCGCGCGCATCCGGGTAGATATTCCAAACGCCTTGGATCACGAATGGGAAATTGATGTTACCAAATCCCGCGCAAGGCCGCCTGAAAAACTGCGTCGCGAATTGGTGCGTATCGGCGAGAGCACGCGAAGCGTGGCAAAACGGATTTATTCATATCGGGGCGCGAAACTTGTTCCAGCGGAAGGACAGGAACGGATTTTTCTCTGGGAACAGACGGCAAAACACAATCAGGTATTTTACCGCGTCAACCGTGAACATCCCCTTGTAAAACAGGTTCGCGCGGCCTGTGCCGACGTGCCGAAATTCAGCGCCATGCTTCGGCTTATCGAAGAAACCATTCCTGTTCCGCTTATCACCATCACGGATCGTGAAAAGCCCGACCAGACAATTGGCCCATTTGAAGCCACAAAAGAGGCTGAAATCCTTGAAGTCATGCGGCAGGTTTTTATTTCGTTACGCGCCAGCGGGCTTTCGCGAAAAGACGCGCTATTGCGATTGGCTCATTTTGAACCGTTCCCGCGTTTTCCACAATTGCTTCAAGCCATAGCCGAGGAGGATGAAAAATGAGCGATGCTTTCAATCATGCGCGTTCGATTGCGGTGACACTGCTAAATCTTCAACCAATCCGAACCCAGGAAGTCATCCGCGCACAGGTTGCGCTCGCGGTTCAAACGACTCGCGCAGCGGGAATGGGTGAAGTTGACGCCGAGGCACTCGTCGCTCAACTCATGCACGAGGCGAACGTGTATGTCCCGGATGCGACCCTGATGGATGATCCAGCCGACCACATTGAGTGGCTTCCAGCCCGCCGTGGAAGCATTGAATGGAAATTTTGGAGCCGCTACAAAGCATTTCTTGAACAGGAAAAAAAACTACCGGAGCCGGTTGTCAGTTCGCTCGGAAAACTCACGGATGAAATTCTCGGCAAGCTGGAAGACCCCGAACGCAACCCGCCTTGGGATTGTCGCGGCATGGTGGTAGGAAGCGTGCAATCCGGTAAGACCGCCAACTATTGCGGTCTTATTTGCAAAGCGATTGACGCTGGCTATCGCCTTATTGTCGTTCTGGCCGGGATGCACAACAATCTACGCAGCCAAACTCAATACCGGTTAGACGAAGGAGTGCTTGGCCGCGACAGTCAAAAAGACCGTAGCCTTGATATTGCCAACAGTCTAATTGGAGTCGGCAAATTGTTCGAACAACTATTGCAGGTTACTACGCTAACCAGCAGTCTTGATGATGGTGATTTTCGCGCGCCCAAAGCTGACACAAGTGTAGATATAGGTGGCCATCCGGTTATACTTGTCGTTAAGAAAAACGGAAGCGTCCTGAAGAATTTGCAAAAGTACGTTCTTCACGTCCGGGGCGAGGAAATTCCCGGCCAGAATGGAAAGATCATTCGTGGCGTGCCACTGCTCGTGATTGACGACGAAGCGGACAACGCCTCAATTAACACGAAAGATCGTAAGGACAAGAAAGCTGACGTTGACGATGTTACCGCCATCAACGGACGAATTCGCGAATTGCTGGATGCTTTCGAGAAAAGTGCCTATGTCGGCTACACCGCGACGCCGTTTGCAAACATTTTTATCAATCCAGATGCCGAAACGCCAAAGCACGGTGAAGACCTTTTCCCGCGCAGCTTCATCCTCAATGTTTCGCCGCCATCAAATTACGTCAGCCCATCGCGTGTGTTCGGCCTTGATGGTGATCCTGATTCTGGAATCGAACCGAAGCAGGAACTGCCCCTGTTTCGCCTTGTGGATGACCATGAAGATATTTTCACGCCCAAGCACAAAAAGGATCTTCATGTTCCCGAATTGCCCGACTCCTTGATTCGTGCGCTGCATTGTTTTGTGCTGATATGCGCCGCGCGCCGCGCTCGCGGTCAAACAGATGTTCACAACTCCATGCTGGTTCATGTCACCCGTTTCGTGGACGTGCAGAGCCAGGTCGCGCAACTTATTCAACAACAAGTGGACTCCATCCGCCGGCGGCTTGCAATCGGCGAGGGAGAGCGTCGCCAGACGCTACTTTCGGAATTGAAAAAGCTCTGGCAGGATGAATTTGAACCAACCAGTGCTACGATTCGGATGATGTTGTCGGATGAAAACCTGCCCGAAGTAACATGGGCGCAGGTTGCCGCTGAATTGCCCGAAGCTGCGGGACGAATTGAAGTGAAAGAAATCAATGGTCACGCGACCGACGCGCTGGATTATGTGGCGCATCGCCAAGGCTTCAATGTCGTGGCTGTCGGCGGCGACAAACTTTCCCGTGGTTTGACGCTTGAAGGGCTTTCGGTCAGTTACTTTCTCCGTGCTTCACAGATGTATGACACGTTGATGCAAATGGGCCGTTGGTTTGGCTACCGCCCTGGTTATCTGGATTTATGTCGCTTGTTCACCACGGAGGATTTGCG
>PLNY01000010.1 GCA_003141915.1 Anaerolineae bacterium
AAAGAGTTTGAAATGCTGGCTGTGTCGAAACGGCCAATCCTGCGCGGGTCTGAAATTGGCGGGGACACATCGCGGTTTCACTTCAAACCGAATGTGGTAATCCCATACGGCGCAATTGAGCATGAAGGTGGGTGGCTAGTTTCTGTTGGCGTCAATGACTCGCAATGTCTGCTTATGAAGGTGAAACCTGAAAATCTCAATCTATGAAAACCCTCTGCTTAACCCTCCACGAAACCCCTGCAATCGAGGCGCGTGCGCGCAAACATTTCGCCACGCGCGGCGTTGACGCCACCTTTATCTACGGCATCCACGCCGGTAAAGCCGGGTTGCTGACCAAAAATACCTACGACGTGGACAATCCCGGTTCTGGTTACACTATTGGCCCGCATGGAGTCGGCATTTGGATGTCATTTATCACAATGTTCCAAGTGGCCTTGCAAATGCCCGACGAGCATTTCTAGTTCCTTGAGCACGACGCAAACTTTGACGAGAACTGGAAAGCACGTTTCGATCAGGGCATGAAGGATGTCCCGCCGGATTTCGATTTCTTCTTCATCGGCTCATGTTGTTTGAAAGACGACAAATCGAAACAGCGCGTCAAGGGCGACGTGTGGAAGGTGAGCCACCCGAACTGCAATCATGCGTGCGTCATCGCCAAGAAATGTCTGCCGTTCGTCATTGAAACTCTGTCAAAACGGTGTTGGGCACCATTTGACATACAGTTGATTTTTGAGTGCTTTCCTCATTTGAAGGTCTATGCACTTTTGCCGAGGGCTGTTAGCCAATTTGAAACCTTCCTTCATCCGTAGGCCATGAAACTCGACATTTGCATCCCGACATATCGCAACCTGCCGTCGCTCCGACTGGTTGCTTGGGGTATCAGGCGGCATCTGGCGCGCCCGGAGGACGCAACGATTCTGCTCTATCTGCACGACCCATCTGAACTCAATGAGGCTATCAAGGCGTTCACCGACGAAGATTTGACGGTCAAGATTGTCGGAACAGTGAATAACCTTGGCAAACCCGAAACCGTTGGGGCAGTTCATTGGATGAATCTCCTGTTCCAAGCCGCCAACACACCTTGGATGATAATGACCGAACAGGACTTCTTTCCATTGGTTGAACTGGACACCTTTGTTGAGCGTATCGCCGCCGACGGTTACTTGGTTGGTGCGCCAATGGACACCATGTATTACGACAACCCAAATGCGCGCGGCAAGGAGATGTATGGACGTTACGGCAGGCTATGCGGTGAACCTGGCTTTTTTCATTCATCGTTCATGGTGATAAACCGCGAATGGTTTGCTGCGAAAACGAAATTGCCATTCTCAATGCCAGCCAACTATAAGTGGTGGGGACAAGGCGTGCTTGGTGGGGAATGGTATTACGGGTTGCGGCTGCATGTTGCCGATGCCAGCAAGCTCGCATTTTTCAGGCAACTCCATTCCGATTACGCTTACGGTGCGGACATCTATTTCAACAAGCTGTTGCTTGGAGTCCATCTCTATTACAGTAGCGACAGGGTTAACCGACAAAAGGGTGAACTGGCAGCTTGGATGAAAACCGAGGAAGCCAGATTTTTCGAGGACTACAAACATGGATTATTGAAACCATGAAAGAAATTCCTTTAACCCAAGGTAAGTTTGCGCTGGTTGACGATGCTGACTATGATTGGCTCAATCAGTGGAAATGGTGCGCTTGGACACCGGATGGAAAGACATTTTATGCAAAGCGCGCCACCAAAACTAAAACATTCTTCATGCACATTGTTGTTTTTGGAGTAAAGGGAGTTGACCACAGGGACAGCAATGGCTTGAATAATCAACGGGAGAATTTGAGAGCCGCGAACAAAAGTCAGAACGGATGTAACCGAGGAGCGAACCAAGGAAATAAATCGGGGTTGAAAGGGGTTAGCTGGGCTAAGCGAGACAAACTGTTCAGGGCAAGAATTACACTTAATGGCAAATCTACCCAAGTTGGCACTTTCAAAAACTCGATAGACGCGGCAAAAGCCTATGATGCAGCGGCAATAAAATTGCACGGAGAGTTCGCAAAAACAAATCAGTCTCTTGGATTGTTAACAGAATAAAATTATGCTACCAAACACAGATCAAATACGAGTTGGGGTGAATGGAAATTCACCACTTAAAAGATTTCTCAACCACAATGACCATTATCAGAGCTTACTCGCCAACGTCATCCGCTCAATAAAGCCGCAAGTGATGATTGAAACCGGCGTGGAAAGCGGCTACTCCACCGAACATTTTATCGCCACGATGCACGATATTGGAGTTGGCCATCTTTACTCGTGCGATCCCAAGCCGAGCGTGTTTTACGAGGCTTACCCAATCAATCACCCTCGGTTCACGTTAATTCGGGAAGCAAGTTGGACGGCCTTGGACAAGATTTTCAAGGAAGCTGGTCGAGTGGATATGTTCCTGCATGACAGCGACCATAGTTACAACTGCCAGACGTTCGAATATGAGTGGGCTTGGACGCACGTTCGCTCCGGCGGCATCATTGCCAGTGACGATGTTGGATGGTCAGACACCACACCGGACAAACCGCATCACGCATGGGACTTGTTTTGTGAGCGACGCGGTGTTACAAGTTTAAGGCAGAAGATCAACAACGGCGAATACTTCAAAAAACCATGACATCCAAAGACCAATTCATCGCCAATAAAACACTCGCCCAATGGTGGGCGTCAATCTCGAATGATGATAAGTTCGATCAAGTGATGCTCCACGCTTCTGCCGTGGCGTTTGAAAACTGTCCATCCGCCGAACAGCGCGACGGTGTGCTGAAATTCAAAGAGATTTTGCTGACGTTAAGCCAGCCAGACTCTCCGACGGTCGCCTTTTCGCAACCCGGCCTGTCTCATAATCTCGAACCCAAGTCCCGAACACTCAAACCGAAACAAAACAGCAAATAACCTATGAAAATCCTTCTTGATCCCGTCGCTCCCGCTGGTGGTGGTGGAACACCTGCACCAGTCAAACCCGCCGCTGCACCCGCTGCCGCGCC
>PLNY01000158.1 GCA_003141915.1 Anaerolineae bacterium
TGCGCGTGCTTCCTGAATTTCAATTTCCAAAGTGTTCATGCCAGCGCTCCAACAAAAATTCGCGGTGTTCCTGAGTCATCTTGAACAACTTGTTTAATTCCTGCGACTTGAATCCACCTGCGCGTTCGAGAGATATTGGGTCAAGCCAAAACTTTGCAACCATTTTCTCGCGTTGAATGTGAACATGCGGCGGTTCGCCCGAATCCAATGAGACAAAAAAGAAGCGATACGGTCCGACGATAAGAATGGTTGGCATACTTGTCTCTTGAAATTATAGCATGAAGGAAATTTATCTTTCGATTAGCTTTCCAACCTTTAAACCTTCCAACTTTTCAACTCCTGCCGCAAACATCGTGACTTCAATCTGCTTCTTCGTCAACTCCATCATCTCAACGGCTTTCTCGGTTGAAAGCGCGGCGNNTCGGTTGACCTCACCTCTATCTCCTCTCCTAAAAGGAGAGGAGAATCTGTCGTGCTTGAAAGAAGAGGGGGCGCGATCATGTTAATTTCTTGATGTGCTTTGAAAGCCATTCCGTAAACTCATTGCGGTTGAGCTTGCCCAAAGCAAGTGACAAGATAATTTCAACCTGCTCATCTGTGTTTGCGTTTATTTCATAGTCATTCAATCCAAGAAAAGACTCCATCACAGCATGACCTGTGCGTTTGTTTCCATCTGTGAAAGGATGGTTTTGAATCAAAGAAAATCCCAGCGCTACGGCTTTTTCCGCGAGGCTGGGATAGAGTTCGTTTCCACCGAAAGTCATATAAGGTTGGGCGATTGCCGATTCAAGTGCGCCGAGGTCGCGAATTCCCACCAGCCCGCCCGTTTCCTGCATAACGCGCTTATAAATCCCAAGCACTTCGCCAATAGTAATGTAACGCATTATGCAAGTCGCTTGTAAAGTTCCTTGTTTTTCTTGAGGACGTAATCAACAACTTTTTGAAAGTCTGGTTGTGGACGCGCGATGAGTTCTTCCACGCTCACACGTAAAAGTTCTTCAGGAGCGATACGAAATTGTGCTGCTAGTTCCTGTAACTTTTGTAAACGATCTTCGGAAAGCGTAACTGTAATTGTGACCATCGTACACCTCTGTCTCAATTATACATCTTTGCTTTGCTCGATTAACTTTCCAACCTTCAAACCATCCAACGTTCCAACTCCTGCCGCAAACATCGTGACTTCAATCTGCTTCTTCGTCAACTCCATCATCTCAACGGCTTTCTCGGTTGAAAGCGCGGCGGCTTTCAAGAATTGTCCTGCCATGCCGCCGAGCGTTGCGCCCAATGCAATGGACTTGGCGATATCGAGTCCGTCTTTGATACCGCCGCTGGCGAAGATTATCATATCTGGCACGGCTTTCTTGACATTCAAAATCGAGTCCGCAGTTGGGATTCCCCAGCCGACAAATGTTGCGGCAAGTTCACGTGTGAATTCATCGGGCGCGCGGTGCATTTCTACTTGCGACCAACTTGTCCCGCCTGCACCGGCAACATCAATAGCGGAGACGCCACAATTTTCTAAAAGTTTTGCTGTCCGTTCCGAGATGCCCCAACCAACTTCTTTTGCAATCACTGGAACTTCTATCTTTTTACAAACATCTTCGATCTTCTTCGCAAGACCTGCGAAGTTTGTGTCGCCGCCTTTTTGAACTGCTTCCTGCAACGGATTCAAATGCAGGATCAACGCATCGGCTTGAATCATGTCAACGGCTTGACGAAATTGGTCAATACCATAACCGTAATTCAATTGCACCGCGCCCAGATTGGCGAACAATAAAATATCCGGCGCGACGCGCCGCACTTGGAACGTGGCGGCTTGCTCGGGATGCTCGATTGCCACACGCTGACTTCCAACTCCCATTGCAACGCCGACCGTCTGCGCGGCTTCGGCAAGCCGGAAGTTGATCGTCTCAGCTTCGTCCGAGCCGCCGGTCATCGAAGATATCAGAATGGGCGCGGCTAGTTTTTTGCCGAACAGGCTGAGGCTGGAATCGACGCGTTCCAAATCGAGTTCAGGTAAGGCCTCATGGATGAAATGAACATTCTCGAGTCCGGTGGTGAGTGACGAGCGCACATCCTTTTCCAAATTAATCTTAATGTGGTCGAGTTTTCGATCTTTGATTTCCGTATCTTTTGGCATAAAGCGGTGTTCCTGTGGTTGATAAGTAGCGGCTTGTCATGATACAATGGACAGGTCTAAAAAACGAAATTTTACGGAGGATTATCTCATGGCTGACACATTCAGCGAAATAAAAAAGATCATTTGTNNTTGATCATGGCCTTTGAAGACAAGTTCGGCGCCGAGATCTCAGACGAAGCCGCGCAAAAGATCACCACCGTCGGCGAAGCTGTCAACTATATCGACTCTCATAAATAATTTTTTTATTCTATCTTGATTATAACCGTAGAGCCGCCTGACGAGGCGGCTCTACGCGCGTTAAGGTGTCATTGCGATGTGGCAATCTTATTCTTTCAACGAGGAGATTGCTTACTCTTCGAG
>PLNY01000450.1 GCA_003141915.1 Anaerolineae bacterium
AAATGGTTGAAAAGAAAACGCGTCTCCTCTGGACTTTATCTTTTCAAGCGTTGCTATGTGGAACACCGTCCACATGGCGTGGTGGCGATCATCTCGCCGTGGAATTATCCATTGACACTTTCGCTTCCGCCGCTGTTAGCCGCGTTGCTCGCCGCAAACACTGTTGTTTTGAAACCATCCGAAGTGACCGGTGCGACTGGCGTACTGGTTGAAAAACTTTTCAACAAAGTCCCTGAACTCGCTCCGTTCGTGCGCGTCGTTCACGGAGATGGAAAAGTAGGCGCGGCGTTGGTCAGTTCAAAACCGGATTATATCTTTATGACCGGCTCGACCGCCACCGGAAGAAAGATCATGCAATCCGCCGCAGAAAACTTGACGCCGGTTGCACTCGAACTCGGCGGCAAGGATGCCATGATCGTGCTTGAAGATGCCAATCTCAAAGCCGCGGCGCGTTGGGGCGCGTGGGGCGCATTCTTCAACGCGGGTCAAACTTGCATGGCGGTGGAACGCGTGTATGTGGTCGAGTCAAAGTACGATGAATTCGTCCAACTTGCAGTTCAAGAAGCGAACATGTTGAAGAGCGGATATTCCACTGAACGCAACAGCCCATTCTTTATGGGACCCGTGACCGATCCGCGTCAAGTAAATGTGATCGAAGCACACATCCAAGATGCAATCAGCAAAGGCGCTCGCATTCTGACAGGCGGAAGAGAACAAGGCATGTTCTACAGCCCAATGGTGATGGTGGATGTCAACCACACCATGAAGTTGATGCAGGATGAAACCTTTGGACCCATCATGCCAATTATGAAAGTGCGGGATGAAGAAGAAGCGATTCAACTTGCGAACGATAACGCCTATGGACTCGGCGCTTCGGTTTGGAGTTCAGACATCGCTCGCGCCAAACGCGTCGCCGACCGGATTGAAGCGGCTTCCATCATCATCAACGACAGCATTGCACAATTCGGGGTTCCGATGCTGCCGTTCGGCGGCATAAAAGATTCCGGCTTTGGTCGCACGCACGGCGAAGAAGGACTGCTTCAATTCACGCGACCTTATAGTTATGCAGTTGGTGGAGTCCCAACTCAATTTGATGTCGCGACCATCTTGCGTGAACTAGGTCACTACAATCTGGCAACCGGCATTATGGGCGTTCTATACGGGACAACCTTGAAACAAAAATGGGAAACGCTTTCTCAAATTTTCAAAAAGGAAGATAAGGTCAAACCAGAACCTGTTCCAGCTCACAATTAATCATTCAGCCAGTGGTAAAACCACTGGCTGAATTCTTTATCGAATCGTTTTACCGCGCAATCATCACATGCTTGGTCACTTGATAATCGCCAACGGCCTCGGCTGAAAGGTCCTTGCCAAAACCGGATTGTTTGAAACCGCCGTGCGGGGTTTCGGAAGCCAACGGGATATGATCGTTCACCCACACCGTTCCAAATTCCAAACGTTCGGAAACGCGCATCGCGCGCCCGACATCTTTGGTAAAAACGGATGACGCCAAACCATAAACCACATCATTGCCCAGCATGATTGCTTCTTCTTCATCCTTGAAAGAGTTAATCGTCAGCACCGGTCCAAAAACTTCGCTTTGAATGATCTCGGATTTTTGATTTGCATCGGCGATGATGGCTGGCTCGTAGTAATAACCTTGATCGAAACCTTGCGGGACACGTCCGCCAATCAACACTTTGGCGCCATCTTTCTTGGCGCGCTCCACAAAGCCATTCACTGATTCACGCTGGCCCTTCGAGATCATCGGACCGATCAATGTATCGTCGGCAAACGGATCGCCGATCTTCGTATTGCGAACCGCTTCGACCAGCGCCTCTTCGACTTTCTTGCGCAGATTCTCAGCAACGTAAACGCGCGTCGCGGCGGTGCAATCCTGACCTGTGTTGATGGTTCCCGCCAAAGCAACTTTCGCGGCGACCAAATCCACATCCGCATCTTCAAAGACCAACACCGGCGCCTTGCCGCCCAATTCCAAATGGACGCGCTTGATCGTGTTCGCGGCGGTCTTCATGATGGTCTGACCCACTTCCGTGGAGCCCGTCACACTGATCATTCGAATATCGGGATGCTCGACCAGCAGTTGACCAGCTTTACGTCCGGTAATGATGTTGACCACGCCATCGGGTATCCCCGATTCTTTGATGATGTCGGCAAGCATCAGGCTGGTCAGAGGCGTGAGTGACGCGGGCTTGAAAATCGTGGTGCATCCAGCAGCGAGCGCGGGTCCGATCTTCCACACCGCCATCATCAAAGGATAATTCCATGGAGCGATCTGCCCCACAACGCCCACCGGGTCGCGGCGATACATGGATGTGTAACCCGGCCAATATTCACCGGCATGCGAACCGCGTGTATCGCGCGCCGCACCCGCAAAGAAACGAAGGTTATCAATGGAGAACATCAAGTCCGCACCGAGGCTGACAAACTTATATGGCTTACCAGTGTTTTCCGATTCGAGTTTCGCAAACTCCTCGGCATGTTTTTCAAGAAGATCGGCCAGTTTCCAAATTGCCTTTGATCGCTCCGAAGGAACAAGCCTCGACCAGCGGCCATCATAAAAGGCTCGCTTCGCCGCTTGCACTGCCAGATTCACATCCTCAGGGCTGGCGTCCACGACCTCGGCAATTTTCTTGCCGGTTGCGGGATTCTCAACAGAGATCTTGCCGCCGCCTTTGCTATCCACCCACTTGCCATCAATCCATAATTTGTATTCCATGTTATCTCTCCTTGGTTTGAAATTTATGAACTTTGACGAATAGCGACCATTTGAATATTGGTCATATCTTCCATCGCAAACTTAACGCCCTCGCGTCCCAATCCGCTTTGACGGTTGCCTCCGTACGGCATGTGATCGGCGCGGAAGTTCGGCGTGTCGTTGATGATCACGCCGCCGAAATTGAGTCGCTTGACCGCTTTCAGAACGCGATCAATATCTTTGGTGAAGACTCCAACTTGAAGTCCGAACTTGGTATCGTTGGCTTGTCGCAGTGACTCTTCAAAATCATCGCACGAAATCACGGATGCCACCGGTGCAAACGTTTCTTCGGCAATGACTTTCATATCTGCATTAACATTCGTCAACACCGTTGGATAATAGACCGCGCCATCACGTTTGCCACCCGTTAGAATTTTTGCACCTGATGCCTGCGCTTCTTTGACCCAGCTTTCGATGCGATCCACTTCCTTTGAGTCAATCATCGGCCCGACATCGACGCGCTCATCGAGCGGATCACCAACAATCATCGCATCCGTGGCTTTGATAAATTTTTCGGTGAATGGTTCATACACCTGCTTCTGACTATAAATACGTTGCACTGAAATGCAGACTTGTCCCGAGTTGTAATACGCGCCGACCGCGCAGCGCTTGGCGACAAAATCCAAATCCGCATCGGGCGCGATGATGACCGGCGATGTATTGCCCAACTCAAGCGTAACTTTCTTAATTCCAGCCACCGCCAAAATATGTTCACCAACCGGAGGGCTTCCCGTGAACGTGATCTTATCAATGCGCTTATCCGTGATGAGCCACTCACCCACCGTTCCACCCGAGCCAACAATCAAGTTGATCGCACCGGCAGGTAAACCCGCATCCTGTAAAGCCTGGCATAATTTCACCGCCGCCAGCGGCGTGGATGTGGCAGGCTTGAGAACCAGTGAATTGCCCGAAGCAAGCGCAGGCGCAACTTTATGTGCAACCAAATTCAATGGAAAGTTGAACGGGCTGATCGCGGCGATCACTCCAACGGGACGGCGAACCCAAAATCCAAAATATCCTTCTCCTGAAGGAACAGCATCCAGCGGAAAGGTCTCTCCGTGCAAACGCTTGGCTTCTTCGGATGCAATGGTGAACGTGCTGATGGCGCGATCCACTTCGGCGCGTGCAAACTTTAAAGCCTTGCCTGCCTCGGCAGCAATGGTCTTCGCCAAATCTTCAGAACGCTCGCACAACAGTGACGCGGTTCTTAAAAGAATCTCAGCTCGTTTATAGGCGGGCATGTCAGCCATTACTTGCGCAGCGCGTTGTGCCGCGGCAATCGCCGCATCCACATCTTCGCGGCGAGCCGTTGGCAGTGCGGCAACGGTTTGACCGTTATATTTATTCTTCACTTCCATCATCGGGCCGGCATTGACCCATTGTCCATCAATGAAAAGTTTATATTCCATTTTTGCGATTCTCCTGAATTTGGATTGCAAATTTATCTTATTATACGGATGGACTGGATAAACGACAAACCCGATTTTCCGAAAGCGATGCCCTCATGACTCTATGCGATGATCTCAAACACCGGATGTTTGGGCGCTTCTGCGACATAAGCTTCTTCTGAAGAGTCGACTCCAACATCGAAGTAGGGTCTTGTGATTGCCACATGAATCACATATTTTCGTAGAATCGGCGCGGCTTGCACTGCGGAACATTCCCGGACCGCGACGGTTTCGGATTTCCCATTTCTTGTGAGTGTCACTTTCCCTGACGCCTTCGCATTATAGAACCAGCTTACATTTCCATACGGAGAGACCAGCCAGCGATGTCCACCATCTTCAATAAGAGTGACTGGATTGGATCGAGGTATTCCGCTCTTGCGCCCGATGGTTGTCAGCAAGTAATAACCTTTTGGAGCAAGATGCAGAGAAAGAAATGCTTTTGTAACTGTATCGGCCACCCGACGCGACGCATTTACTTTGAATTTTATAGCCATTCATTAGACTCCATCAACAGCGCAAAAACTATTTATATTCTTAGAAGNNTTTCTCTGCATTACCGTGTGCGATCCGTTCCTTATCGGCGGCGCTGACGGGTAATTTATTCAAGAAATCCCTTCCTTGCGCCATGGAAGCATACGGGTAATCCACTGAAAACAGTATCCGATCCACGCCGACTTCCAATAACAAATTGAGGAATACCGGTATGTAATTGAGCCCGCTGAACGTGTAATGGATATTCTCCCGGAGATAAGCGCTCACTGGCCGCTTGAGTTTTGTCGTTTCTGGATTCATAATGCGGTCCATTCTCTGCAGCATAAAAGGAAGCGTCTCGCCCATGTGACCGATGATGATTTGCAGTTTTGGATATTGGTCGAATACTCCGCCGAGAATCATTCGAATTACATGAACAGCTGTCTCGATATGCCAGCCCCAGCCCGCGCCGATCAGCATATTGGTTACAGCCGGATCAAAGCCGGAATAGGAGGCGTCAATTACGGCCTGCGGCGGTTGCGTTGGGTGGAGATAAATCGGGACGCGAAGCGTTTCGGCGCGTTCCAGAATCGGCCAGAAAAATTGATCATCGAGATAGCGTCCTTTGACGTGTCCATTGATGTTGGCTCCTTTGA
>PLNY01000066.1 GCA_003141915.1 Anaerolineae bacterium
AAGAAAGGGACCTCAGGATGACCCCCTGGGGGTTTTCAAAAACCTCTGGGAAACGTTTTAGCAGATTTTGAGGGATGGTGGCGGTTTCTCCTCTCTCCTGAAAACCGGACCCTTTCTCAATTACTCAATTACACCGCGTCTCTTCTGAGAACGTTACAAAATATGTGGGTGCGAAAAGCAGAGTGTGATCTCGATAACGACGAGAGGCAAAGGAAAAAGCTCAGCGGACCAGCTTGCGAAGCGCTGCTGATTGCTTTGGTTGTACAATAACCTTATAGCATTGAAGCGTTATTCTGCTGATATTCCGGTCTTTTCTTCAAGCGGACTGACAAAGGATAGAGTGTCGAACACGATTTTCAGCGACACAATCTTATTGTGGGTTCCTGACGACGATGGTCTTATCTACAGTTTCACCATAGCTTGCGAAAAGTTGGTATGCGAGGCGTTTGACCAAAAATGGTACTTAAGGGGTGCGATTGCCTTTGGTCCTGCGGTAATGGATTTGGAGAAGCGTATATTTATAGGCCTTCCGCTTGTCGAGGCTCACTTAGCAGAGATTTCCCAGGAGTGGATAGGCGTCGGCATCCATAACACAGCGCGTGAAAGGTATCGCTCTATGAAAGCGGGAGCGCCTACCGATATCGTCCCTTATCAGGTGCCGGTGAAAGAGAAGAAGATCCCTATTCAAGCAGCTTTGAATTGGGCTATATTTGCCGATAGTAATGTCAAGAGCCAGTTACGCCACTTGGCCATTGAAGCGCCGGCTCATAAGGAAAAATACAATAATACAGTAAAGTTTATAGAAGCGTGCGCTTCTGAGTCTTTTGCGAACAAATGACGGGCTTTTCTGTGGTTTACATTCCCATCTGCCAACCTTATGAATAATGAACCTAAAGATCCGATGGCGCAGTTAAATGACGGCGTAGCTTCCGTCCAAAGAGACTACGACCATCAGCACACCAAAATTCTCCAAGAGCTTGCAGCTCTAGAGGCCGCCCACACCGAATGGATTAGCTCGGATGATGGGAAAAAAGCCATGATGCTCAGTGTAGTCCGTAATTTGCAAAGCGAAGGCGAGAATGCCGCCGTTTACGATGAAACGGTAAAGCTAGCCGTAAAGAACATCATCGCGTCTATCGATGCAGAAGCCGATAAAGCCATGGCTCGGCTTAAAAAGCGGTTTAAAAACACCGACACTGGTGTTGATATTGGTTCTCCTAGGATTGGGGCTAAACCGTCTTCAGATAAGGAACGATGAAGACCTTGGCTAAGCACGAACTGAGATGCAAAAATATGGGCAGACTTGGCGCACAACAGTTATTGCAGGCATTGGGGCATTCGTGTTGGCGATCTTCCTACCCCCTAGGGTCACGATCATAGGGAGGGAATTGACTACGTACGCGTTGGAGTCCGTATTTCATCAATGGATTATCGCCCTTACTGTTTCGGCGTTCCTCGTTCTGTGTTTCTATCTAGGAGGTCGACGGAGCAACCCCACTCACAAGAAGACCGCCAAGCAAATCCGACGGAATGCTGTAACGATTTCATTGGCCACGGTGACAGTAACTTTTCTTGTATCAGCCTTCACTGAGATAGCGCACCACCGATATAACGTACCAGCGATCGCCTTTGCCGGTTGCTATACGGTNNCTTTAGCACCGAGGTATTGAAACTCGGCCGAGTCCATTTGCCGGGTTTTTTGCCACCAATATTGGGGAGGAATTCTCTTGATAAATGGCTGCGACAATACCTTGGATTCGGCCAATACATCACGCTCCTGTATTGTTACCGGAAACCGGATGGCCACCAGATAGAGCTTAGGCATGACTACTTCTCCGGCGCCTTTGGGCCAGTTGCAATGGAATCGAATGCAAGGATGGAAGACGAGATTGGTTTTATTACTCTCGACTNNTCGAGCACATCTTGTTGTGGACAATTCACAGAAGATACTACGGGAAGTAGGTAGCCGCATAAGGCGTGAGGGATCGGCAGAAACGATCGTTAAGTATGACCAATTAGAGAGACATTGGGATGCGGAACTGGAATTGGTTCGATCGAGGTTATTTGTGGAGCAGATGGACTATGCCGGGGCAATTAGGCATCTGCTATTGGCATTGGATGATGATCCGTATTATCCTTGCGAAGGCTACGAGGATTATAAGGCGAACTGGTTGCGCGTTTACGGTAACGAGGTGAGCGATATGTACGACAGTCTGGAAAAAGGGGCCAAGGCAACCGAGAAGGATATCAAGCATGTAGGAGCGGGATGGCCGTATTTGCCGACCGGAGAAAGAATTCAAGACATATTAATAGAGCACGCTGACAACTCGGAGGTATGCACTGCTGTGGGAATGGGATTGCGGCATTTATTGGAGAGAAGGAAAGACAACCCGCTACTGTGGATGATTTGGGGAAACGTCGTGAAATTCCTACCGAAAGGAGAGAAGCGCAAGGATAAGGTTTATGTTGACCGTATTCCTGAGGCTGGGGACGCGTTCGAGAATGCGCGTGGATTGGACCCTCTCTTCCCATTGATACCTTTTAAGTTGGGTGCGCTCGAACTGCTGGAGGGTGATTCCGGGATGGAGCAGGGAGTTAGTGAGGATCGGAAAAAGAGAGCGTTGAATTGGATTAGGCAGGGGAGTGATGTGTATGTGCGATACATGAAGGCAGCAGCGAAGGACGCGAGAATGGGTAATGTCGAGGATACGGCGCCCGAGAAGTCGGAGGGCGCGAACTCGACAAAGGGCGAGAAGAAATGACGCTCGTGGATTAGGTGACGAAAGACTGAATTGTGATGCAAAGAACCGGTGGGCGATTGCATTTAGATTCGCCCTCCCAAATGGCAAAGCCTGCCTAGAAGACATGCTTCGCCGGGAAAACGCCTGTGCGCGACTGGAAGGCCCCCGACCACTATCGGCCAACGGTCGACATGAGGGAAGTTTGCGCGATCTCTCGGTGAGATACAGAGTTTTTCGCCGGNNCGTATTTACGGACAGAAAAGCGGGTTACGGAATTCTGGTATGTCGGTGATGTTGGATATTCGAGTCCCTCGCGGTCCACCAGATTGGCCATCAATGTTTTAAGAGATTATAGGGCGCCAGTGGCAACGGCTAGTGGCAACAAGCGCGCCGATTCTCCAGATTGTCCCTAGTTGTGCTGAAGCCATCGGACGGTGGATTTTTTGGCCGAATCGCCGGCCGAAACAGCAAACCGCCTAGGACGATTCCGCCCGTCCCATCCTATCGCGCCGGCCGGAGATCGGGCCGTATAGGGCACAG
>PLNY01000200.1 GCA_003141915.1 Anaerolineae bacterium
CAACCATAATTTTTCTTTCCAATCCCACATATAGTGGTAATTGACTCCGTTTTCTGTTGTATCCATATAATAAACACCATTCTCAACGCGTGTATAACCTTGTGGAGCGTTCGGATCAGGAGTCGGTGATGACGTCGAAGTTGCAGTGGGAATTTGTGTTTCAGTTGGCGGAGGAGGAGTTGCAGTGAATGTCGGAAGAATGGGAGTACTCGTTACAGCCGGTGAACTGCAAGCAACAAGCAAGATTGCAAATAAAAATAAAGAGATATATCTTTTCATAATGCACCTAAATATCAATTATTGTTTTGTTACGAATTGATTCCACCGCCGCGAACGAGGCTTTCGTCACGCCGATCATGGCAGATTTTCCAAGTCCGCTAAATCTTTGAGACGACCAGCGGCTTTTTTATTGGCTTTGAGGTGAGGCAGATCAATGATGTTAATTTCGACGCCGTCGAGCGTATCCACAATTCTGCTGGCATAACATTCATCAAATTCAACGCCCGAAATACCTGTTGAAATCTCAAGCCGCATGGGAGGGCGTCCCATGCGAATGATCTTATTTTTTTTAAGAAAAAGTTCGGGAGTCAATTCTGGATGGTCAAAACCAAAGGCCTTCAATACAGCCACCATCTTTTGAGCGTTATCAGGATGAATGGCAATCCAAACATCCATATCGCCTGTGGCGCGAGGATAGCCGTGATATCCAACCGCATAGCCCCCGATCAGAAGGTATCTAACGTTCTTCCCGTTCAGTAATTTCAAAAACTCTTTGAAGTCGAGCGGAAGATTTAATTCCATAGTTGATCCTTCGGAGAATTTCCACCTGCACCAGGCGCTCTTGAGGTGTTCTTGCAAGCCAGTAAGCTTTTTCACCTGAATCCTCAGTCAGGGCTGCAATCGAAAAGGCTTTACGGTCTATTTTGAAATCAGAAGGCAAAACACGGCTCATAAGATAATTATACTCGTCCATCGGAGGAATTTATTTTATCTCGATTAGGTTGTTGCTTCTCAACGATTCTACTGCTGCAAACGAGGCTTTCGTCACGCCGATCAATTGCTCATATGGAATCGGCGGCTGACCGCCTTCACGAATGGATTTGGCGAATGCAATCATTTCATTCTTCCAACCTTTATCCTGTGCGCCTTTGATGGTTTTGCGATTTCCATTTTCGACCAACTCTAAGGCGCGGAAATCGTCCAAGACTGCAATCTTGCCACCACAAAAAACTTCGACGCGTTCCTTCGGGAAAGACTTGTCGCCGTTGGCGAGATAATCCACGACGCCGATGGAACCATCGGGAAAAGTGAAGGTCATCGAAACATTGTCTTCGCGATATTTGCCGTTATCAGGCAACGCATGAGCAGTCACTGAAACAGGAGCTGCGCCGACGAGGAAGGTGATGAAGTCAATGAAGTGACAGGCTTCGCCGATGATCCGTCCGCCGCCGAGGGTTGAGTCTTGAGTCCAATGATTCAATGGAATATAACCGGCATTGACGCGATAATGAACGTGCATCGACTCGGCGCGATCTTTATAGAAATCGAAAAGTTGTTGAGCGAGTGGAGCAAATCTGCGATTGAAGCCAACGGTCAACAGCGATTGGTTATTCGCTTTTAGTTGTTTGCTAATCGCTAATAGCTGAACGCTGTTAATTGCCAATGGCTTTTCAACAAAGACATTCTTCCCAGCCTTCAAAGCTTTGACCACCAAATCCGCGTGGGTGTCGTGACGCGTCAAAATGGCGATGGTATTGACGTTCGCATCATTAATAATTTCATCGTCAGATGAAGTGGCATACGCAAAACCAAATTTCTTCCCCGAATGCTGGGCATGCAATCCGCCTGAGGACGCAATGCCAACGAGTTCAATCACTTTGATATTCTTGATGGCAGGCAATAAAGTTGCATTGGCATAAAGTCCCGCGCCCAATACGCCAAGCTTAACTGCCGAAGGCTTAGCACTAACAGCTTTGAATTCAATCTTCTCGCTTTTGATTTCTTTTTCTTGATCGTAAGTAAGCAACACGCCTAAGAACGGCTTCTTCGTTTTTCCAGTGATGATTTCATACGCCTGTGCAGCTTGTTCGATGGGAAAACGATGCGTGATGAGCGGCGCGGTTTGCAATCTGCCATTCGCCATCAACTCGACAATGGACTCAAAATTGCGGCCTTCCGTCCAACGCACGAAGCCGAGCGGATAATCTTTTCCCTCGTCTTCGTATGACGAGTCATAACGACCCGGTCCATACGAACGCGAGTTGATGAACGACAATTCTTTTTCGTAATAAATTTTACGCGGGATATTCAATCCGACCGCTCCGGTTGCGACGATGCGCGCTCGGTCACGCGCGATGAGTGCGGCAAGTTCGACCGGATCATTTGAAGATGTATCAGCGCAGATAAGAACAACGTCGAAGCCGCGGTTGGCGGTGAATGCTTGAGACGCGTCAACGGCTTTTGCGCGGCGAACCGATTCAATTCCCAGCGATGAGGCAAGCGCGACACGCTTTGGGTCAATGTCAATGCCCAAGGCGTTGCATCCCGCCGCGGACGCAATCTGAATCGCCAATAATCCCAAAAGCCCAAGCCCGATCACCGCGACGTTCTCACCGATCTGCGGCTCGGCGAGTCGAAAGCCGTGCATCGCAATCGCGCCCAGCGTGGTGAACGCCGCCGATTCAAAATCAACATTCTTTGGAAGCAATGTTAAAAGATTGCGTGGCACTACATTGTATTCCGCGTGAACAGCAAAGCCTCCGCCCGCGCACGCCACGCGCTGACCCACCTTAAAGCCTTGCATATTTTTTCCGAGCGCAACAATTGTGCCAGCGGAAGAATAGCCAAGCGCCATCGGCTGATCGAGGCGATTGAACGCGGCTTGAACCGTTAGAACGAATCCTTCACGGCGCGCTTTATCCATCACCTGTTTGACCAAATCTGGGCGCGAGCGCGCTTTGCCCACCAGATTCTTTTCGGCGAATTCCACCACCATGCGCTCGGTTCCTGCCGACACCAAACTTGCCGCAACTTTGACCAATGCAAATCCATCGCGCGGGGTTGGAACCGGCACTTCCTCAACAATTGCTTTTCCATTTTTCATGTTTTGAAGTAGTTGTTTCATTGTAAATTTATCCTAAACCTGGCGCTCAGTATACTCCAAGTTGTGCATGATATAATTTCTTAAGATTGGATTTGAAATTTCATATTCCTAAAATCTACGCTGTCATTGCGAGGGTGTTCTTCCCGAAGCAATCTCATCTTCAAATATGGGGATTGCCACGTCGCCGCTTCGCGNNTTCGCGGCTCCTCGCAATGACATTCCGTCAAGGAGGTTTTTGTGACTGCCACTCTCGTTCAGAAGTTTGCAAAAGTTTTGGTTGAACATTCGACTCGCATCCAGCCGGGCGACCGCGTCTTAATCGAAGGGACAACAGCCGCCGAGCCGCTCATCCGAGAAGTATTCATTCAGGTTTTGGAAAAGGGCGGTCATCCGCACCCGTTGGTGGCTTTGCCGGGGATGATGCCGTTCAGCCAGGATGAAATGTACGTGACGTATGCCAAAGATGCGCAATTGGATTTTGTTCCGACGTTTTATAAACTAGCTTACGATCAATTCGAGTCGCGTATCCGCATCCATTCCGCGACGAACANNCCCAATTCCGGCGCGGTGCGGAAGGCGTCTTCAAATGGGTGACAACGCTTTATCCAACTGAAGCCTACGCTCAGGACGCAGGCATGAGTCTGATGGATTATTCCGATTTTGTTTTTCGCGCCGTCCACGCGCATGAGGATGATCCAATTGCGTATTGGAAAAGTCTCGAAGCCAAACAGCAGAACGCAGTTGATTTTATGCAAGGCAAGAGTCAAGTGACTCTGCATGGTCCGAACGTTGATTTGACTCTTTCCATCAAGGGACGCAGGTTTAATAATTCCTTTGGGTTGTTCAACATGCCGGATGGNNTTTAATAATTCCTTTGGTAAATTCAACATGCCGGATGGAGAAATCTTTACCGGACCGGTGGAAGACTCGGTCAATGGCTGGGTCAAGTTCACCTATCCTGCGATTTATGGCGGCGTGGCTGTCGAAGGCGCGGAATTGACGTTCAATCGCGGACGAGTCGAAACCGCAAAGGCCGAGAAGAATCAAGATTACCTGCTTAAGATGATCGAGACCGATGCAGGTTCGCGTTATCTGGGAGAATTTGCCATCGGCACCAATACCGATATTGACCGCTTCACCGGCAACATTCTCTTCGACGAAAAGATCGGCGGGACATTCCACATGGCGCTCGGCGCGGGCTACCCCGAAACCGGCTCGAAGAATCACAGCGCCATTCATTGGGACATGATCTGCGACATGCGAAAGGATTCAGAAATCACGGTGGATGGACAATTGTTTTATAAGAATGGGCAATTTGTGTTTGGGAAATAGTCAGTAAGTTGATGCGAAAACATACGAACATCAACATATTTAACACAATCTGCTTATGAAGTGATGGCTTAATGTTGCTTTTTCAATAACCAAGGGGCAATTTTTTAACAATTGAAAATCATGCTTTAGTACACCTCGTTAATTGTTACTTGATGGCAAAACAACTTTTTAACCAAAGAGAATAACAATGCGTACAGTAATCCCTGATTTTCAAAACCTCATTGCTGCTTCAGTGATGCTATGGCATCATATCATCCCATATGGCAAAGCAGCTTTTTTCGCCGCACCGTGGACAATGTTTATCTTTCTGCCATTCAACTTCAGTTTTGGATTGGCGTTTTGGCAAGCGTGCTCAATTTTAGCAGTAGTTGTATGTGCCATGCTTGCCAATCCAACAAACAGGTGGTTTCCTCTCCTGATGATATTTATGCCACCGACGATTTTCCTCGTATCCGAAGGCCAGGACAGCGCACTGGTCGCCCTGGCATGTACTGTCCTACTGATAGAAGTTGCCGGTAAATGCCGGCCGTGGGTAATCCTGATATGCCTGTTTGTGGCATCCGCCAAGGTAAGCATTGCAGCATTTCCTGCGGTGGTCGCCTTGGTAATACTAGTATATAAGAAACAGTATAAATCCCTGATGTTTATCGCGATTCTGTTCGGTGGGTTGGATATCATATTTGAAATGATCTATCCTGGCATCACCATGCAATGGATTTTGGCGATGAAGACTGGAAATGTTGTAGAAAACGGATGGCCTCCATACCTCGTCTTGTTAAGTCTCCCGAATGGCTGGATCATTCCAATGGGTCTGAATTATTACTCTGCCGCGCCCTGGTTTATTTCACTCCCTATTCTCGCGGCTTTCGCCTGGCTCATGCGGAAAGGGTTGACGCGCGGGAATATTGCACTGGCTTTATCCATTGGATTCCTGTTTCTACCCTATTGGAGAATATACGACCTGGTTATGCTTTCTTATCCCGTTGGGGTACTCATTGATTTCGTCCCTCAGACATGGAATCGAGCACGATTGTCGTTGAAGAGTCGAAGAGTTGTGAAGCCTTAATGCTTTTTTCCTTCTCAATCGGAAAGGAGCCAGATTGGAGAAATTTAACCTCCCCTTAACAAATAATCGAGTTCGATTATGATATAGTCTTTGCAAATGCCCGAATCCATTCTCATCGTTGAAGACGAACCNNGACGGCTTCGAAGTGGCGCGCATTCTTCGCAAGGAATTGACCACTGCCATCCTGATGCTCACCGCGCGCGACGATGAAATTGACCGCGTGGTCGGTCTCGAAGTCGGTGCGGACGATTACCTGACCAAGCCTTTTTCCATGCGTGAACTGCTGGCGCGCGTCAAAGCCCAGTTGCGGCGCACGCGTATGTTGCGTGAAGAAATGGAAAAGACAAGCGCAACATCCGCTCACCCGCACGAAACTTTGACGTTTGATAACCTCGTCATCAATCTCACACGCCGCGAAGTGATTTTGGATGGCAAGCCTTTACAGCTCAAGCCCAAGGAGTATGAATTGCTTCTCTTTCTCGCCGAGCATAAAAGCCAGATGCTTTCGCGTGAATTCATCCTCGAACGCGTCTGGGGCTGGGATTTCATCGGCGACAGCCGCACGGTGGACGTGCATGTAAGATGGTTGAGGCAAAAGATCGAGATGGATGCCTCCGATCCAAAGCGAATTGTCACCGTGCGCGGCGGCGGATATCGGTTCGAGGGCTAGAATCAAAATATGAAACACAAAGCAATGTTTATCTGTTTGTTATGAATTCCATTTTATGGTTCATCATCGCTGTTCTTTTTATTATTGCGGTATGGCTCGCATGGCGTCACATCGTCTTGCGCCGCCGACTCAACGAATACATCCGCGCGCTTCATCAAAAAGATGTCTCAACCTTGCCTGTTCATGTAGATGGCATCGAAGAATTATCTCGTGCGGTTCATGCGTTCATTTCAAGCCTCGATACGCAGCTCTCCGCTTTGAATACCGAACATGCGCGTCTTGCCGCGGTGCTCGATCAAATGACTGATGGCGTGGTGATCGTCGACTCGCAAGGCAGGATTCAATTTGCCAACCCGGCTTCCAAAAAATTATTCGAGACGGTTGATCCGATCAGTCGCAGTATCATTGAAGTAGTTCGTCATCATCAACTGGTCGAAGCATGGCGGCGCTCTCAGCAGACCAGGGAATTGCAAAGCGAATCAGTCGAAGTTCCGGCGCGTCGACAATTCCTCCAGCTGGTGGTCATTCCCGATCAATACACAGATGGAAGCCTTTTGCTCGTGCAGGATTTGACGCGTGTCCGCCGACTCGAAACCGTTCGCCGCGACTTCATCTCCAATATCTCGCATGAACTTCGGACTCCATTGGCGTCGCTCAAAGCCTTGACCGAGACTTTGCAAGATGGCGCTCTTTCGGACCCGGAAGCGGGGCCGCGTTTTCTCAGCCGCATCGTCACGGAAGTCGACGCCTTGACCCAGATGACGCAGGAATTGCTCGATCTCTCGCGCATCGAGTCGGGACAGGTGGAATTAAACCTCGCTCCGATTTCTCCGAAGGCATTATTGATGTCTGCCGGTGATCGCATGAAATTACAAGCCGAGCGCGCCGGGTTGAAGCTATGCGTTGAATGTTCCGATGATCTGCCAAATATCCGCGCGGATCAGGCGCGGTTGGAACAGGTGTTGGTTAACTTGATTCACAACGCGGTCAAGTTTACGCGTCCGGGAGGAGAAGTGGTTCTTTTAGCGGAGTCCGCTGACACTGAAGAACACAGTGCAGGCAGCGGAGTCCGTTTCGCAGTCAAGGATACGGGAATCGGAATTCCGTCGGATGATGTCTCGCGCATCTTTGAGCGCTTCTATCGAGTGGATCGATCGCGTTCGGGAAGCGGTACCGGATTGGGGCTGTCCATCGCGCGCCACATCGTCGAAGCGCATCGGGGAAAGATTTGGGTGGACAGTGTTGAAGGTCGGGGGAGCACATTTTTCTTTACGATTCCGAAAGCTTAGTTTTCATAATTGTTTTGCATTTGTTAGCCCCTTCTAAAGCACAGCTGGGACGATTTGTGTTATCTTAAGTATGTGAACATATTTCTGGTTGTAACCGTCGTTGTCATGTTGATCGTGTTTTTTATTGACGCAGGACAGAAGCGGCGCGACTTCCTTCGTCACCAGCGTGATGCGGCTCACGATTGATCTGCTAACATCTCTTTCTCCTCCTTTACACAAGAACCCGGACTCCTCCCGGGCTCTTGTGTTTAAAACCGTCGTTACGCAAATATATTTACCAGACGTTAACTTTTTTTTAGAGAGTTATTAAAGGTTTGGGAATAAGATTTGTATTGAAAGTAAAGGAGTATAAATATGGACTTTATATTTCTGGTTGTTGTGTTGATTATCACGTTGATCGTTTTTGGCGTGGATGCTTCTCAAAAGCGCCGCCAATATTTGAATGAACAGAAAAGTTAATGGATAAGCATATACTGGTAACGAATGATGATGGAGTGCTTGCGCCGGGATTGATGGCGCTTGCGCAGGAAATGCGCAAGCTTGGCAAAGTGAGCATCCTTGCACCGGATCGCAACTGGTCGGGCGGCGGGCACGTGAAGACTCTGGATCGCGCCTTACGCGTGAAAGAAGTTCAGCTTGCCGATGGAATGATTGCACATGCCAGCGACGGCGCGCCGTCGGACTGCGTGGCGCTGGCCGCGCTGGGATATTTCAAAGAGCCGATTGATCTCGTTGTTTCAGGAATCAATATTGGCGCAAATCTTGGGCACGATGTGACATATTCCGGAACGGTTACCGCCGCGATGGAAGCCGTGATCGCTGGAATTCCCGGGATTGCCGTTTCATTGGAAATTCCTGAAGGACATACCGGAGAAATTGATTTCGATTCCGCGGCGCGCGCCGCGGAACACGTGGTTCGTCACGCGTTCGAAAATGGATTGTCTCAGGAAATTTTGTTGAACGTCAATGTGCCGTTTTTGCGTGATGAAGAAATACGCGGCTTTCGTCTGACGCGCCAGGGATTGCGCGTGTATCATAGCCGCCTCGACGAGCGGATTGACCCGCGTGGCCGCCCATATTATTGGATCGGCGGTGATGCGCCGACCGGCGTCGCGGAACGCGGCACCGATATCGGCGCGCTGGCTGAAGGTTATGTGTCCGTCACACCTCTGCATCTTGACCTTACGGCTTACCGCGCTTTGAGCGATTTAAATACGTGGCCCTGGGATGAAAATGTGGCAATTCCCTTCTTTGAATTGTCAGTGCCCGATATAAAAGTTTAACTTTGGTGTTCTTCTATTCTTCTTGTCTCCTAATGGAGGCGTTGCCTGCCCACGCCTTCGGCTGGCGGGCAGTTTTATTTTCAATTCGATTGGCTTTAACAAAACGTTAACCAATTCTTCCATTGATATTAAACGCCTGTTGTTATGATTCGGTTGTATAAAATTCAAAAGGAGAAGAAAAGAAATGTCTAAATTCCTTCGTTCGTTTGTGTTCGTTATCATTGCATTCAGCTTCCTGCTGGCGGCTTGTGGAACAAGTGCCACGCCGACCCCGACCTCAGCTCCGGCCAATACTCAAGCGCCTGCTGCTACTTCGGCACCTGCGATGCCGGCATCCACTGCTACGCCTACACCGCTTGCTCCAGGCTCCATTACACTCAACGGTTCGGGCAGCACTTTCCAAGCGCCCGCCGAGAGCGAATATGCATTTGCGTTTCCTCTGGTTGACCCCGCTGTTGTGATTAACTATCAACCCACAGGTTCAGGCGCTGGAATAAAGGCCATCAGTGATGGCACCGTTGACTTCGCTGGTTCGGATGCGGTCCCCACTGCTGATCAATACACGGCTGGCAAAGATTTGCAAATGTATCCATTCCTTGCCGGCGCAACAGTGTTGACTTACAACATTCCTGAACTCGATCCGAAAGGTCCCGCCCTCATTTTGGATGGCAATACATTGGTTGGTATTTACAATGCTACCATCACCAAGTGGAATGATCCAGCCATCGCGAAACTCAATCCGCAGATCGCTTCCAAGCTTCCTGCCAAACAAATCACAGTAGTTCATCGCTCGGATGGTTCCGGCACCACTTCAATCTTCAGCGCTGCGTTGACTTCATTCAGCACGACTTGGACCGCTGGCTCTGGCACAACGATCAATTGGCCCGCCGACAAGGCTGGCAACGGCGTTGGCGGTAATGGAAGTAGTGGCGTAGCTGCCGCAGTTCAAAATACACCTGAATCGATTGGTTACGTTGAATATTCCTACGCAACTTCAAACAAACTTCCGTTCTCGCAGATGGTCAACAAGGCTGGCCAGACGGTTACGGCATCAGCCGATAGCACTGCCTCAGCCATGAATGATTTCGCCAATTCATTCACTCCTCAGTTGACGAACACCATTGTAAATGGTTCCGGCGCTGGCTCCTGGCCTATCGCTGGTTATACTTACATTATCATTCACCAGACCAGCATGACCGATTGCGTCAAGGCTTCTAAACTCGTCGAGTATATCAATTGGATTTTGACCAACTCGGTCGCTACCGCTCGAGCTAAAGCTCTCGGATATGTTCCGCTGACCTCTGCTGTTCAACAACTTGCGCTTGCAACACTTGGCAAGGTAACATGCAACGGCCAACCCGTTATGACCCACTAAACCAATAATCTTCAACTAATTCCAAGAGGGCCTCTCTATGTTATAAATAGGAGGCCCTCCATTATCTTTATTATGGCAAGCCAAACAATTGAGCGAAATGGTTTGGCTTTATCAACTTGTACATAGATAGAGCGATATGAAAAAGATTTCTGTTCCACAGAAAAATCATTGGCTGGCGCGGTTTCAGCGATCAACCCATTATGGAGATATTCCATGGTCGGCGTTGATTATTATTGCATCTTTTCTCGTCCTTGCTCTGGTGATTGCCATCGGTTGGATGTTATGGCAGCAATCAGCTGACACGCGCGCCCAATTTGGGTGGTCATTTATCCTTCCCACATCCAATTCTGTTTGGGATCCATTAAAGGGTGTTTATCAATCTTGGACATTTATATATGGCACTTTGATTACATCATTATTTGCAATTATTTTCGCCATTCCAATCAGCGTGGGTATCGCTGTTTTTCTGGCCGAATTGTGCCCTGAACCATTGCGCCTGCCGCTTGGCTGGATGATTGAATTGCTGGCGGCCATTCCAAGCGTAGTCTATGGCTTGTGGGGAATCTTCGTCTTCCTTCCCAATGTGGTTGTGCCGGTTGGTCAAGGCTTGGCTGCGGCGTTTGGACAAATCCCATTGCTCAATACTTTCTTTATTGGGCCAATACCTTTAAGCGGATCATCGCGTCTCGCGGCCGCGATGATTTTGACCATCATGATTGTCCCGACCATAACTGCAATCAGTCGCGATGTATTGCTCGCAATCCCCAACACTCAACGTGAAGCTGCGATGGGAATGGGGTCGACGCGTTGGGAAATGATCTGGCAGGTATTACTGCCTTATGGTTTGTCTGGAATCCTTGGCGCAATCATTCTTGGGCTGGGCCGCGCCCTCGGCGAAACCATGGCTGTGACGATGGTCATCGGGAATTCACTTGAAGCAACCAACTCACTGCTTAAACCCGGTTCCACGATGGCAAGCTTGCTTGCGAATCAATTTAAAGAAGCGGTCTCGCAGCTTCACACTGATGCGATGATCGAGATTGGACTCACGTTATTTGTTATCACGCTGATCCTTAATTTGATCGCGCGCTTTCTCGTCTGGCAAGTGGCGCGGCGGACGCCGCAGGAGGCGAGGGCATGACAACTACCAGGTTCCAGGAATTGATTGCAAAAAACGAGGTCGCACATGCTCGCCGCCGAAGGATCACCAATGCAGTCATGCTTACTATTACTGGCTTACTGACTCTGCTGGCGCTTGTTCCTTTATTTTGGATCGTTGGGTATGTGATCTATCGCGGCGGAAGTACACTCAATTTGGATTTTTTCACTCAATTGGCGCGTCCGCTCGGTATGGCTGGCGGCGGCGTTTTATTTTCTATCGAAGGCACGGCTGTCTTAACGGTCCTATCCTGCCTATTTGCTATTCCGCCTGGTGTGCTGGCCGCTTTCTATGTAGCGCGTAATCCGAACACTCCTTTGGGTGTGGCATTGCGTTTTGGCACTGATGTGCTGGCAGGTGTTCCATCTATCGTGATGGGACTCTTTATTTATACATTGATTGTTGTACCCGAGAAGCATTATTCTGCTTGGGCTGGCGGTTTGGCTTTGGCAATCTTGATGTTGCCGGTGATCATCCGCACGACCGAGGAAATGCTCAAACTGGTTCCACATACAATGCGCGAAGCCTCCTTGGGGTTGGGCGCGCCGGAATGGAAAACTTCATTGAGCGTGATGTTCCCGGCCGCGCTCAATGGAATTATCACTGGCTTTCTCTTAGCAATCGCTCGCTCGGTTGGTGAAACAGCTCCTTTGCTGTTTACGGCTTTGGGCAATGAACAGTATGATCTTGGAACCATCGTCCGAGGCGGTATCCAATCTCATCAAAGTCTATTCGCAATTATCGGGCGCATCATCAACCAACCGGTCGACTCGCTCCCGCTGACGTTGTGGAAATATGCTCAACAACCCTATCCTGAACGAATTAATCAATCCTGGGGTGTGGCGTTGGTGCTGATGATTTTTGTTCTATTGATTGAAATCATCGCGCGTTTATATGTCGAGTCGCGCAAACGCGCGCTTCAAGGATAAAGCTATGGAAACCAATATCGCTGTTTCAAACAATTTAACGCAGAATAATGAATCAACTCATAAGATGGAGTTGAAAAATTTCTCCGTCTTTTATGGGAAGTTCCGCGCCCTCACTGAGATTAACCTCACTGTTCTACCAAATAAAATTACCGCCATCATCGGTCCTTCGGGTTGCGGCAAATCCACATTATTGCGTTCGTTCAACCGCATGAATGACCTGACCGCCAGCGCGCGCATGGATGGTGAAATCCTCCTGGATGGTGAGAACATCAACGCATCGGGCGTGGATGTCGTGGATGTCCGCCGCCGGGTCGGGATGGTTTTTCAACGCCCCAACCCGTTTCCGAAAAGCATTTATGATAACGTGGCGTTCGGTCCGCGGCTCTATGGCGTGAACCGCAAGAGCGATCTGGATGAGATTGTAGAAAAATCCCTACATCAATCCGCATTGTGGGATGAAGTGAAGGATAAACTTCATCAAAGCGGGCTTTCGCTTTCCGGCGGACAGCAGCAGCGTTTGTGCATTGCACGCGCACTGGCCGTGGAACCCGAAGTGATTCTGATGGATGAACCCGCCTCGGCGCTCGACCCGATCTCGACTCTCCGCATCGAGGAGCTGATGCACGATCTCGTCAAGGATTACACCATCATCATCGTGACGCATAACATGCAACAGGCCGCGCGCGTCTCCGATTACACGGCGATGATGATGATTGATGATCAACGCGCCGGCCGGATGATCGAGTTCAACGAGACGAATGTGATTTTCACCAATCCAAAAGATAAGCGCACGGAAGATTACGTGACCGGGCGATTTGGATGAAGATATAATTGTTTTATAGATAAGTTGAGGAATCCATGTTACGCAAAACATTTGAAACTGAAATCAAGCAAGTTAAAGATGATGTGCTGATGCTCGGCAGTATGGTTGAGCAGTCCCTGCTGGGTTCAGTGGAAGGGCTGAAGAAACGTGACTTGAAAGCCGCACAGAAAATCCTGGAAGGCGACCGTGCGATTAACAAGAAGCGCTTCGAGATCGAAAGCCAGTTGATGGTGCTGATTGCGACTCAACAGCCGAT
>PLNY01000093.1 GCA_003141915.1 Anaerolineae bacterium
TACGACTGCGTCACGCGCGTCCCATCGCCATCGTAACTGAAGTTCCACTGCGCCGCGAACGTCCCCGGCGCGGAGCAATTACCAGTGGTAAGTTTTTGAACAACCGACAATCTATTTTCTGCATTGAAAGCTTGAATGAACCATGATCCATTCTCCATCCTGCACGTCATGTTGCCGTTAGCATCATACGTATAACTGCCCAGCGACGACTGGTCTGTCCCGCATCAGCGCCGCCCAACCCTGAACCCTTGAAGAACACAANNCGGTTAAATTTGACAAGGTCGAAGATTTAACTGCGACTTTGGTACAGCCATGGCATAGAGAGCGGGCACAACTCCTTCGCGAGGCACACTTTTAAGTGCCCCTGCATGAGACTGCCGCCGCCGTTCACGCTTTGCTGCCATAGGATTCTATATCGAGAGACATCACATCCAATGAAATTCCACGCTCCGTGCGACTTTGAACCGTCTTGAAGCCTCGTTTTAGATATAAATCTTGAGCATGAGTTGTCTCCAGGACAATTTTCCTACAACCTTCTTTGTGGGCAATCTCCATAAGCTTATCAAGTATCAGTAAGCCATAGCCTCTATCCTGATATTTCATTTTGACAGCCATCGCTGTGATACAAAATATCCTCCCGTCAGCTTGGTGGGTCGTCATGGGATTCTCGTCCAAGCTCGGCTCGCGCTCAGTCAGCCATTTTTCCGAACAACCATAGGCTGCAATTTCATTATCGGCCACCAGAATAATAAAGCCGTGTGGGAATGCGGTCAGTCGAAGCTGAAACGTTTCCGGCTTTTCAGCGGTTCCGTAAGGCGAGAAAGCTTCAGCATCGATTTCTGCAACTGCAGGAATATCTTGATCTCTGGCATTTCTAACAAGTATCTTCGTGTCATCGGACATGGACTAATTCCTCTCGGTGTTCCTTTATTTTCACAATTGCCTCTATAATAATTCCTCTCCCCCAAAATCTAGGAGCGAATTTGGGGGAAGGAGTTGACCTTTGCAGATTACCTTCACACGTCGTTGTAAGAAAATTAATGATGAAACGAAGCCGCAAGAATGCTTGCAAAGAAACCAAAATAAGCGAGGACGCAACATAAGGTAACCACAAGCAATCCAATGTGAATCCATCCAAGTACAATTCCTGCGGTTGCCATCCCATCACCAGCCGCCCTTGGTGGAACCGAGCGGGTTTCTTTACGCGCTTCATAACCCGTCCAAAGTGCAACCACAGCCCCAATGATCGGAAGCATCACAAAGCTTAATATTCCCGCAATCAAACTCACGATTGCAAGTGTACTCGTAGGTAATACCGGATAACTAATGTTCTGCGGATAATTCTGTTGATTCATTGCGTTCTCCTTTTATGTTTGGATCGTAGCTCACCTTTGAACGCCTTATACTTAGCGGCAGTTCCCGCCTACTATAGCTCTTTTGCGCTTACTATGACATCGTAATTTACACCAAGAGCGTCCTTAAAGTGTTTCTTCCCACTCAAAATCTTTCGCTTCTCATCGGGTCTTAGCTCATCAAGGTTTTTCGTTGATTTGGTTTCCCGTACCAGATAAAGTACGTTTTCCACTCCGCCGTCATCATTTTTCTTTTCAAGGACGATTGCCCAATCTGGATTGTATTCGCCAATCGGTGTTGGAACTGTGAACCAACCGGGGAGTTTCACGTACAATTTCACATCATCCCGTCGCTCAAGTCCTTCAACAAATTCCTTTTCGATATCAGACTCAAAGATCACATGGTCATAAATGGAATGAGGCGAAGAGACAAGATTATCTTCCCAGCCTGGAATATCCATGAATTGGGTCATTTCATAATACTCATTGATCTTCTCGTATTGAATGCCTTCGACCAGTTGATCTGCCAGTTTGTTCTTGACGATCCGCGAAGCTACCGTTGCATACTCAAACGGATTTTTGAGCGCAGCTTGTTGAATAGCGGTAGATGACCGTTTGTAAATTTCCAGCAACGTAGCACGGGTCAGGCGGACAGGCGGAGTGGTACGTTCGAGCAGGGATGTAATCACGTCGACAATGTTCGGCAAGGATTTTGTTTGATAGCCCTCACCCATATCGCGTTCCGCGGTTAAATGTGCCGCAAAGGTTTCACCTTCGGCTTCCAATCTTGCGCGGCGGACCATCACTTGCGGCGGTCGGATGATTTCCTGATTGAGTTCTTTCACAACATCAGCCACCAGTTTTTGGCTGTCAATGGTCACGTTGTAGCGCGTCTTGGGCTTTATGCGATTCCAAAGTTCTTTGAATTCGGGCTTGAGTTCGAAGCCTTTGCGTAATTTGGCAATTCCTTTCTTGCGCGCATTGGCAGGTTTGGGAGCGAGATGATCTGCGCCAAATTCAGTCTCCAGTTCAGATTGGTATTTGGCGACATAGCCTTCATAGCTTTCATTGGCGNNCCACATTGACGTGCTCATCACGGACTCTATCGCCCTGTTGGTTGATCGCAAGACGCACGCCGCGCCCGATTTCCTGCCGCTTCTTAAATTCCGAAGTGGTTTGATTGAGAGTGCAAATCTGGAAAACGTTCGGACTATCCCAGCCTTCGCGCAAAGCAGAGTGTGAAAAAATAAAGCAGGTTGGTTCATCGAAAGACAATAAGCGTTCTTTATCTTTCATAATCAGGTCGTAAGCCTCTTTATCTTTTTCGGATTCGCCTGTTTTGCTATCCTCGTAAATCACTTCGCCTGTTTTAGTCTTGCGTGAAGCAAAGTAAGCCGCTTGCACTTTTTCAGCATCCACATCCTTGAATTCGGAATTGACTCTCAGTTCGTTGAATGCTTTATTGAACAGCACGCGGATCAAACCGTCTTCATTGGCGTAATTATCCACACGGTCAATGAAGAACAGCGATAGAACTTTGATGCCTTGCTCGCGCAATCTTTTTTGCTTACGCAAGTGTTCCTGCACCGTGTAACGGATTTGGGCTTCAAAGATTGTTTCTTTATCCGCACCTCTTGATTCGCCGACGTGCAATTCAATATCATTTGTAAAACGCACAGACTGGTCACTAATACTAATTTCTTCAACTACAAAATCAGCATATTCAATGCGGTTCGCTTTCTTCTCCAAAGAATCGCCCGGCTTTACTGTGACGATTTGTTCTTTTACCGTTCCGGTTTTCATCAACGCATGGACTGCAATTCTGGCAGTGAACGTTTTCTTGTCTGATTTCACTTCGTCCAAACGAATATAAACTTGATTCTCGTCCGTTTCCTTTTCCACGCCCGCCACTTCCACGCGTTTGACCAATCCCTGACGATAGGCTTCATAAGGCGTGAGACGATAGACAAGGTTGTAGGGATTGCGATGTGTGGCCGAGTAGCGCAGTGCAAAGAGCGGATTGAGCGCAGCCAGTGCCGCAACCCGCAATTCACTTTCCATGTTTTGCGGTTCGTCGAGAATCAATACAGGCCGCGCGGCTTGCACTAGATAGATGGGTGTTTCACCTTGCAAACGGTCTGTGGTTTGGTGAATGACATTGGTGGACTTGTTGAACGAGTCAATCGTCATCACCATGATCTCGATGCTTTCGGAAAGCGCAAACTGGCGGACTTGCGAAAGGTTGGCTGAGTCGTAAGCGTAATAACGGCAGGGAATATTATCGTATAGTTCGCGCAGATGCTTTTGTGTGATCTCCAATGTTTTCAAAACGCCTTCACGAATGGCGACGGAGGGCACAACCACGATAAATTTTCTCAGTCCATAGCGGCGGTAGAGTTCAAAGGCGGTTCGCAGATACACATAGGTTTTGCCCGTGCCGGTTTCCATCTCNNTGGCAATTGCGGCGAATCCAAATGTGAAGCGCATGTCAGTTTGGATGCGCGGCTGTCCATCGAAGAGACTGGTAATCGCCTCGACGGCTTGAATTTGAAATTCCTGGTTGGCGTCAAATTTGAATTGCATGGTTACTGATTTTCTCCGTCATTATCCCAGCGCAATGGGTTGTAATGAATGTAGTTTCTGACGGCATCAATGGTTTTTTCGGGAGAGTTTATAACATCACCGCGCACAATATGTTCATAATAATTTCGCTGCCAGACAGGGACACTAGGCGATTTCAACAATTCGTTAATTCGCTTGGCAGAGTTCATTTTGA
>PLNY01000354.1 GCA_003141915.1 Anaerolineae bacterium
GGCAACGACTCGAGCACTCATCGCTTATTACTTTGGCGCCTCATCCGATTTTGTTTTATCGTCTGCTTCCGCAGTCTCGGCTTTCTTCTGTTCGTTCAAGGATTTTTCCAAAGTGCCGATGTGTTTGCGATGGCGAGACACCGTAAGCGCGCCTTTCAAGACCGTCGGCAACATGGCAAGTACGCCGATGACAAAGCCAACGCCGACGCCGATCAGCACGAATAAAGCCAGCGAGCCTTTCATGCTAACGGTGAAGAAAGTTGCCGTCACGATCAGGGGGTTTTGAAGCGCAAACGCGACAGCCACAATGGCGAGGATCAATGCGAGTATCAAAACGAAAACGGTCATGGTTTCTCCTTTGAATCTGTTTATGAAACTTGCGCCTCGGAAGGAATCGGCTGAGGCACGATAAAACCTTTGGCACGGAATTTCTCGACGTAATCACGCACCATCCAATAATCGAGTCCGACTTGCTCGGCAATATCGAAGACCGAATGCTGACCTTCAAATCGCATCATGATCTTTTCGATGGCGCGGTTGAGTTCCCAATTATCGCGCCAATCCACCCACAAGCCATTGCCGCTAAGAAACACGGGGCCGCGGAACGTGCGCTTCGGAATGTAATTGCTGGCGTAAACGCGGATGATTTTTTCCGCAATATCCGCCGCGCCGACGAGCATATCTTCGTGCATGATGTCGAGGTTGTCGTCGGCGGTGTGATATTCATCGTAGGGCCAGCGGTTGATCGAGATGCACGGCACATTGACTCCGGGCCCGTTGATGACACGTTCGTCATTGGCAGGCGCGGCGGCGAAGTCGCGCTCATTGTGATCGGTGTTGCGTAAAACATAATTCGTAATTCGATCCAGCAGATGGTCATGCTGACGCGTGTGATGCCACGCGATTTTATTTTGATTGCCGGTCATCTCGAGAAAGATTCCGCCGCGCAGATTTGGAATGAGCGATTCGTTATGAGCGAGATAGGCAATCGTGCCAATCGTTTCGGGACCAAACCAAAAGCGAACGCTCATTGACCCCGCCGGTAACGGCTTCTCGGCGAGTCGACGCGCCAACTCAATCGCGCTGACCACGCCCGCCCCGTCGTCGTTGGCTTGCATCGGATGACAAGTATGTGCCTGAATGATGATCTCGCCCGCGTTGGGATTCGGTCCGCCTTGCGGATGAATGACCGCGCTTGCAACTTTGAATCCCTGCTTTGGGTTGGTAATGAATTCCGAACGAATGACGGCGTGATATTTTTTGTCACGCGGAAGATTATCAAATACATTCTTTGGTAAACAGAATCCCCAATCGCGTTCGTAATATTTAAAAATCCACGGCACCGCGTTCGGACGCTTCTCGTTGAAAAACAAATGCGGCTGCAACTCATCCCATGTCAAAACTTTATCAATCGGCAGTGAATACGAAACGATGTGAAGTGGATTGTCTTTAAAATCTATGATGCGTTCGCCGCTTTCAATTTCAAGATACGCTTCATGGACAACATAACGTTCAGGCACTTTCCAAGTCCAGACCGGCGTGAGCGGCGCGTACGTCTCAATCGTGTAACTCGATGAAGCAGGCATATACGAGCCGACGATCTCCAGAGTTTTATCCTGATCGTCGGATGCAAGCGTTCGATGCAACGGAAAGAATTCTGCTAAAACAGATTTGAGGGAGGAATAAGGTTTCATAATTTAATGTCATTGCGAGCGAAGCGAAGCAATCTCATGTCCTGATGCAGTCGATTGTTTGAATGATACTTGAGATTGCCACGTCGCGCCTTCGGCGCTCCTCGCAATGACACTCCGTTAATCCTTCTTGATGGTATACAACAAATGCGGATCGCGGCGCATCTCGCGCGCGGTGAAGGCATAGACTTCGTTCGCCTTCATCAGCTTTACCTCCGCTTCGCCAATCTTGCGAATCTTGACAATGCCGGCCTGCTCCATCAGTGCGCCCATCGGATCGACCATGGTCATCACACCCTTGTCGATGTCACGCACCAGCATCTCGAACGTATCCGTATACGTGTTGCCATTCTCATCCGTCACCTCACCCGTGAACTGTTTCAGGAAACGATAATCCACGCCCTCCATTTGCTCGATGTGATGAAAGAAGGTCATACTATTGTTATACGACAGGCCGATCACCATGATCTTGCCATCCAGGTCGCGTAATTTGCCAAACACCGAGTTGCGTTCGTAGGCGCTCTTATAGCGCAGACTTCCCAGCATCTCTGCATGTTTGCCCAAAACCGCAAAGGAATAAAAAGGATGGAAGACGCGTTTGGCACGCGGGTCCATGCGCACGACTTCTGTCAACGCGCCCATCTTCGAGCGCGTTTTGCGCACATCCCACGGTTTGCCCTGGTTGAAATCAAAATTAAAAGTCGGCATGATGAGCGTTCCATCTGCACCGAGGGCGGAGAGCAACGCCTCGACCACGGTTTGCGGCCCGCCGTCTACTTCACCGAGCGATTTGTAGGAACTATGAACCAGCAATGTATCACCGGTTTGAACACCAAGATCACGAAATCCAGAAGACAATGATTCAAGAGTCAACATAATTATTCCTTCGTTGGTCGAGTAGGCGGCGGGTCTCGATACGGATTTCGGTACGCTTCGCTACTCAATCCTACTCGACCAGCGCCGCCATATCGAGACCAAAGCCTCACATGTAGAATCCGCCGTTGACGGCGATGATTTGACCGGTGATGTAACCGGACGCAGGCGAAGCGAGGAACGTCACCGCGCGCGCAATCTCCTCGGGCTGACCCAATCGATGCATCGGAATCTTCTGAATGACCTTTTCCAGGACATCAGGCGGCATCCCGCGCACCATGCCGGTATCAACGAAACCGGGGCAGATTGCATTGACCGTGATGTTGTTGCGCGCACCCTCCTGCGCCAGCGATTTGGTGAAACCGAGCAGTCCCGCTTTGGACGCCGAATAATTCGTTTGTCCAAAATTACCAGCCTGTCCCACCACCGAACTGATGCTGACGATCCGTCCGTAATTCTGCGTTTTCATTTGATCCCAAACACAATTACTGCAATTGAACGCGCCTGTCAAATTGGTGTCAATCACTTCGTGCCATTGCTCCACTGTCAGCTTGGTAAAGGTGTAGTCGCGGTTGATGCCTGCGCAATTGACCAGCGCATCAATTCGTCCATGGCGCTTGGTGAAATCCGCAAACAAATTCTGGATCGCGGAAAAATCCTTGACATCGGTCGCATGTTCTTCGGCTTCGACTTCGAGCGCTTTGAGTTCATTCAAAACCTGCTGAGCTTGAACACGGTGGTCAAGATACACAATTGCCACATTGGCGCCCTTCGACGCAAAGTCCAAGGCAATAGCGCGTCCGATTCCGCGTGAGCCTCCGGTGACAACGACCCACGCTCCTTGAAATTCTTTTCTATCAGGCATCATTTATTTCCTTTTACAATAAACAGTTTCAATTGTCATTGCGCGTGACGCAATCCTACAAAGGGAATGACATTCTTCTAACAACAAATTCAATTTGCTTTTTTTCTGGACGGCTTGCTTTCCAACTGGGCGATTCTGCGTTTGTTCTGCATGGCCGATACGCTGTGCCCGATCAAGGCCGGAATCATCAATAGGATGCCGAATATCACGCCAACGCCCAACGCGAGCAGCATGAAAATCCCAATCGACCCCTGAACGGCATAGCCAAAAAATGTGGCTTGAACCATCGTCGTGTTTTCCAGCGCAATCATCACGGCAAAGACCGCCGCAACAATGGTAAGAATAAGAGATATGATCATTTGGACCTCCGCTAAAATTGGATGGTCTGCTCATAGGCTTCGAGCAGTTTGGCAAAATTCTTTTTCCAATCGGCCCGTTCTTCCGCACACCTTCGAGCGGCGCGGCCGATATCGGCTAATTTCTTTCTTTGGGCGATGACCGCCAAAATTTTTTCAGCAAGTATATCCGCGTTTCCGTCCGGGAAAAGCCAGCCATTGACTCCTTCTTGAATCCATTCTTTGTTCGCGGGGATATCCGACACCAGCGCGGGCAAACCGCAGGCCAGGGCTTCCATCAGCGAAACAGAGGAACCATCAACATGCGAGGATGAAATATAAAGGTTAGCCATATGATACCAGCGCGGCAGGTCGCGTTGTGAAACTTGTCCGGCGAACTGAACGCGGTCAAGCACACCGCCGTTCATCAGGATTTGGCGAATGATATTCGCCTGCGATCCGCCGCCGAGCAAGAGCAGGCTGACGTCATTGCGTTGTTTTGCAACCTTAACAAAAGCTTTGGCGAGGACATCCACGCCATAACGCGGCTCCCATGAACGGTTGCAGAAGAGCACGAATGGTTTGCGTGTCTTTTTTCTATCCTCGAATCGTTGGCTAAAATGTTTCAAGTCCACGCCCCATGGAAAAACCACTGTGCGATCTGGATTCATTCCATAAGCGATTGCTTTGTTGCGCGTGATCTGCGCATCGCTTGTAAAGAACGTTGAATGTTTCAACGTGTACCTTGTAACCCAGTTCATCCATTCATTGCGTTCCGCATCCTGCATCAGGTCAAAACCCCAGGACATGGTCAGAATGGGATGAAAGCCGGAAAGTACCGCGAGGAATGCACAGGTTTGAATCGGGCCGGCATGAATCAAATCGGGCTTGATTTCCTTGATGACACGTTTCAAGTCCCGCGTTAATCGCGGCACATCGCGCCATCGAAACAAACCTCCTCCGGCTTTCCATAATACGTGTTGGATTTGTGAAGGTACAGTGCGATCTTCGGTTTGCCGCAGGTTTCGTTCCAGTTTTAAATAAAAAACTTCATGTTCGGTTTCCGCCAATGCAGAAAGGAACCGATGATCGTGAGGCGAGTAATCCTTGCTGAAATATAGAATTCGCATTATGCCGCGCCCAAATCCGTCCAGCGTAATTCCTGACCCAGCTTGAAATCACGCAAGGCCTTCGTGCCAATCACATCCGGGATTTCATACGGCTTGATCGCGCCCGGCGTGGCGGGACGAAGCACATCCATCATCTCGCGCGTAAAAACCTCACCCGCTTTGATCTCACGCGCCGCGCGCAGACAACGTCGTTGTACGATGGCAGTATCCTTTTCATTCTCCGCGATAAATTTATCCGGGCTTCCCAGCGCGCGTTCCAATATCCGAGTCTCTTCCACCATCTTGGCCCAGTTCTCGGGGTTCATCGCAAATTTATGGTCGGGACCTTCGCGATCATTGCTGTCAGTGAAGTGACGCTCGATGACGCGCGCCCCCAGCGTCACCGCGGCCAGAACCGGCGCGAGCGCATGAGTATGGTCAGATAATCCCAGAATCACATCCGGGAACATCGTCGCATATGTCTTCAGTACATCAATATGCAGGTGGTCGTAGTTTTTCGGGCTGGCCGTATAGTTGGTGTTGCATTGCATCAATACCAACTGCTTGTTGATCTTCAGGATGGCATGCACGGCGCGCTGCACTTCGCCAATCGTCGATGCGCCGGTCGCGATGAAGAGCGGTTTGCCCTTGGCCGCCATCCGTTCCAGCGCCTCGATCCAATCAATCTCGCCCGAGCCAGCCTTGTAGATTTCCACGTATTGATCGAGGAAATCAATGGCTTCAAAGTCATAAGGCGAAGAAAAATAATGGATGCCAACTTTCTCGCATTCTTCTTTCAAGATCATCGTCCACTCAAACGGAATCGACGCGGCGCGATAGACCTCAGTTACAGATTTCTTCCATGAAGCTTGATGGCTTACCTGCGCGTTCATGTGCGAGAAGCCGTAGTCCGAAACAATCTTGGGCGCATCGAAGTTCTGGAATTTGGCCGCGTCCGCTCCAGCTTGTTTGGCGAGGCGGATGAGTAGTTTGGCGCGATTCAAATCGCCGTCATGGTTCGCGGCGATGTCGGCGATGAAATAGGTTGGGTGGTTCGGGCCAATCATTCGGTCATTGATTTTGATATCCATGGTTCCACTCCTTTTGTAAATTATGGACAGATGGATTTCGTTTGACACAATCGGACCAGGTCCGGCGAGTGAACATCGTACACCAGATAGGTATGCGCCACCACATCCACCGGCACAAAATTATCCCTGAGCCAGGCATAGGTGCTGGGATCAACTGTGCGCCCAACCAGTTCGTTCGGCGAAATGACAATACGGCCTATCACAATTCTATCCGGCTCCTGCTGAACATTGGGGTGAGCCGCCATATATTGACTAAGATAATATTTGCTCTGGCCCCAATCGAGGTCCGAGTCAACCAGGATCTTGTAAGCCATCCGGCGATCCCAGACGAATTCGTTGAAATAGGGAATGTAATCGGGATAATAAGAAAAAACCGATGCGGCCAGATATGCCGCAAGGATAAAGGTCAAAGCCCGTTGAGGTTTGGTAAAGGCCTGCCAGTTCTGGAATAGATGCCCGGCAAATACATAAAGCAGAGGAAAGACAACCAGATAGAGTCGGATTCCAAGCTGGGCATTCAAAAAGAAATTAAGGTAGATTGTAAAAAAGACCACCGGAACAAAGAAAAAAATCCCGTCCATCCAAAAGCGCGCTCTACGCTGTTTATCCCAAAAATAGAAGATTATCGCGGCCAATAAAACCAACTGCGAAGCGATCGGGACTTTGAAGAAAGAGGCAACGAAATAAAATCCCTTGAACCCTCCGGTCTTGTGAAGCTGGCCCAGCATATAAATGTTCCCATAGCCTAAACTGGTGCTGTTGCGATAGGATATCAGGTCCAGCCCCTGCAGGAACGGATACGGCGTCGGCACCGGGATATTTCCCAGCCAGGGAAGTTTGGTCTGAATTGCCAGCAACCCGTTTGATTCAAGCTGGTAATCCTTGAACGGTGTAAAAGTGCGATTGAACAAATAACCAAGATTGATTATAAACACAGCGGTTACGACAGCCAATAAAGTATACATAAAAAGCTTGACGAAATATTTTTTATCCCTCAATTTCAGGAAGAACCAATCATGTCCGAGGATGGCCAGCAGCGCCAGCGGGAACAGCACCACGCATGTAAACTTCGCGAGCTGGCTCAACCCAAGAACCAAAACAAAGATCAAGCCATCGCTGGTTTTCCGGCTGTTCGCAAATTTCCACAGCCAATAAAAGGAGAAAGCAATCATCCCGGCGGCATACACATCCGTAGTCACCAGTTCCGAATGGGCGATGATGTTCGGATCGAGCACATACAGGAACAGGGAACCCAGCGCGGGAATAAATCCGTATAGCGAACGCGACCATCGGAAGACAAGCCAGGCCACCAAGGCGGAAAAGAGCACCGTCACAAAACGCGCAGTATAAAACTTATTCAATTGATTCTTGAAAGCGCTGGCCGGGAGTCTCTGCGCAAGCCAGGCTGGTAAAGCGTTCAAGGCCGTGATCGGCATCTTGCTGTCGTCGAAAATACCGGAGGGCAGTTGGAGCCGGTCTGAATTTAAATTCAAAATGTTCATGCCATAGCTGTAATGCTTGTCCTCATCCGCCGTCCTGGTTTTGTTCTGCATGCTGAGAAAATTAAAAACGATGAAAAACAAAATCAGCGCCAAGGCGCATAGATTCTCTTTATGAACAACGGCGAATCGGGCGATCCATTTTCTCATTGTGCGCGGGCCTCGCCATGTTGATAACCCCGTATTTTCTGTGGATAACCCTGCTGGTATTGTGTATAGAACTCGTCCAAGCCGGTGGAAAAAGAAGGGAGAGTCATACCCAGATCGGTGGATAATTTGTGAGTAGACAGCCATAAATTGTGGGAACGTTTGGCGGTCAAACTGGACTTGTCAACGGATTGCGGCGAAATCAGGCTTTCCCTCAGCCCAAACTTGCGCGCGATTTCCACTCCAAACTGATATTTGCTCATCGCTTGCGGCCCGACGACATGATATGTCCCGCGCAAACCCCGCTCCAGCATCGCAATCAGAATCTCACCGAGTTGATTGACCAGCATCGGACAAAAGACCACATCAGTAAAACCGTTGACGCTCTTATCGCCGCCCAGGTTATTGACAAAGAACTCAGCCAAACTCCGCTTGCCGCTCAACGACCAGCCGTAGAAATTCACGCGCGCCACAATCGCCATCGGGTTGACCTGCAGGACCGAGCGTTCGCCTTCGAGTTTGGTCTGGGCGTACACTCCCTGCGGATTTGGCAGATCATTTTCGATGTAAGCGCCGTCTTTTTGTCCATCGAAAACTGCATCCGTCGAGATATGAACGAGGCGAACTTGCTGCCGCGCACAGGCATCCGCCAAGCGCGCCGGCAAATTTGCATTCATCTGGTAGGCAAGCTCGGGATTTGTTTCGCAGGTATCCACGTTTGCAAGCGCGGCGCAATGGATCAATGCATCCGGCTTGGATTCGGCAAGGATACGGCTCACCGCATCCGGGTCGAGAAGATCGGCTTTGATCAACTCAAAGGGAACAGACTTAAGCGTATCGCGATCCACGCCGAAAACGTGATGCGAGCGTGCCGCATCCAAAGCCAGATTGAGGCCCAAGAGTCCGCTTGAACCGGTAATGAGCAGTCGCATACTTACAGCCCTTATCCTTCCAACTTTCCTGCCGCGTATAATTTCTCGAACGGCTCGATGAATTTCTGGATGCCATCCACGTCCAGCCATTCCTTGTTGGTGTCACTCGAATAACGATATCCATCCGAAAGTGGTTTGCCGCGCTTCTGCCACGAATAGCCGAACCAAAACGCCTCCGCCGGTTGCACGACGAACATCTTATCCAACTCGATGGTATTGCGCGCTTCATCTTCAGAGATCAAGACTTCATGTAATTTTTCGCCGGGGCGGATGCCGATTACATCCACTTTCGCGTTCGGCGCGATGGCTTTTGCAAGGTCAATCACTTTCATGCTGGGGATTCTCGGCACGAAGACTTCGCCACCTTCCATTTGCTCGATGCAGGAAACGACAAACCGGACGCCCTGTTCCAGCGACAGCCAGAAGCGCGTCATGCGATCATCGGTGATCGTGACTTTGCCGGACTCGCGTTGTTTGAGGAAGACCGGCACGACCGAACCGCGACTCCCGACCACGTTTCCGTATCGGACGCACGAAAAGCGGGTCGCTGAACCCGCGGCATACGCGTTGCTTTGAACGGTCAACTTTTCCCCTGCAAGCTTGGTGGCACCATAAAGATTCACCGGGTTGACGGCTTTATCAGTGCTGAGCGCCATCACTTTCTTCACGCCTGCATCCAGCGCGGCTTCGACCACGTTGCTCGTGCCCATGATATTCGTCTTGACGGCTTCCATCGGATTATATTCGCAAGCAGGCACCTGCTTCAACGCCGCGGCATGGACGACCACATCCACGCCCTGCATGGCGCGCTGTAAACGATCGCGGTCGCGCACATCGCCGATGAAATAGCGCATTGACGGATGATCGAATCCCGAAGCCTGCATCTCATATTGCTTCAACTCATCGCGGCTGTAGATGATGATCTTCTTCGGCTTGAAATCCTTGAGCATGATCTCAACGAATTTCTTGCCGAACGATCCTGTGCCGCCTGTTACCAAAACAACCTGATTTTTCCAGTTCATATCTCACCTATCCCAATCGAATTTTCTATTTAGATAATCGTATAACTTCTGATTATAAGGACGATAGTATTCAATCAAATGATTTCGCGTTGATACAGGCATCTCCTCATAAACACCTTGTTTATAAACCTTAAAATCATTTGGTTCCCAAGCGGATAACCCAAGAAATTCTATTGCCTTGCGATAAGCGATGGCAGGCGAAGTATAAATCTCTTCGCTGGCAAGAATAAGCATTTGTCCACGCGGAAAAATCGCAAACCATTTTTGAAGTTGCTCAATATATCGCCCGCGCGCCAGATAGGAATAATGCAAATGATTAAAAGTGGAATAACGAGGGTCGGCAATGATCTTTTCTTCTTCGCCGTTCAATCGTTCGGCTTCCTTCTCGATGGCTTTATCAAACGACAATGGCTCTCGTCCCACGCGCACCATATGATTGTAATGGGAATAGGCGCGGTCAACAGGGTTTCGCAATAAAGCAATCAATTTAACATTTGGCAAAACGTTTGAGATTCGCTTCGCCGCGGTTGGATGAAAAATATAATACGGCGTTGCTTCACCGGTTACCATGCCAGGCTTCATCTTGAAGCGCGTCGGAAAATGAGCACGATACCAACCGAGTCCTTCTGGATAATGTATGTCGAAGAATTTAATTTCCTTGCGAAACGGCGGATTGATTTGCGGATGCTTCGCCAAATAATTGAAAAACGAAGTCGTGCCGCCTTTCATCACGCCGATTACAAGAAAATCCGGCAGAACGCGCAATGGTGTTGTCGTGCGATGAAAGAGCCACCAAAAAAACAGGCGCGGATTCTTTTTCAGCTTGTACCATTGACTGGCGCTATCGGGAATATCGAGTTCCAATTCCATCTTTACTTGGCTTCTGATTTATGAATCACGATCAATGGATATTGTCCGTTCTCGCCGAAGAAATGTGGAAAACGATCTTCGAGCCAGAACACAAAACGTAAAAAAGTTTTGCCTCCCCAACGTGGATTGACGACTGTTTTGAGAAACACCGTGCTGAGACTGCGCCACGCAAAGATTTCATAATCAATATCATGCAATTCCTGCTTGAGCCAGCGCGGCGTCAGCTTCTTTACAAACGTGCCTTCCTGTTCGTCTTCGGCTCCCCAGTTTTTCTTGCGTTTGCCAAAGCTGCCGCTTCGGAGAAATCGAACCAAACGAACGAATGGTCTCGTGATCAGCATCAAGCGGGGATAATCCCATCCATTGATGATTGCCGCAGTTCGATTCAATTTGAGCACGCGGTGCAATTCAAGATATGCGCCGCGATGTTCGCTCAATGGCAAATGATGAATCGTATGCATCGAAACAATGCCGTCGAACGCATCAGGCTTGAATGGTAGGTTGGCAATATCCGCGACAACGTACAAACCTTTTGTGCCGAGCCGCGTCCGCGCTTCCTTCAACGCGGTGATGGAAATATCAAGACAAACGCGAAAGCGATAACCTTCGGAATACGTCAAATATTCGGGCCATTGAACCGGACCGGAACCGGCATCCAGCAAAAAGTCGCCGCGCGAAGCGATGTAATGATTGACGCGCAAACGACAATCATGAATATAGTCGCGGGCAACAGGTCGCAAGTCTTCATAGCGGGCATTCTGATATAAACCCTCGCCGACCTGTGACCAGCCAATCTGATCATAAAACTCGCGGACTTGTTGCTTGGTGTTTTGCATCAATTTTTCCAGGTAAACGGTTCGCCGACCAAAAACTTGAACGTCTCGCCAAATTCGGCTTGACCTTCAGCACCAAGCACTTTGGCAAGCGGCCACACCGCGAGATCATCCCAGAAGTTCATCAAGCGCCACGGGAACGGACGCGCATACTCAAAGAAAAAACGATATGCATAATTCCATGCGGCTTCGACCTGCGCCTCGTTCAAACGATGAGCGGGCAGATCCGATAAAACTTTTTTTAACGTTGCAAAATATTCATCCCATGAACTCGGATCGAGCGTAAAGCCGCGGCCGCGATAATGCGTTTGTCCGCACGAAATCACGGGACGATCATTCATGGCGGTTTCAAGTCCGACGGTGGTGGTATACGCCAAACCTAAATCGGCGACCTCGATCAAATCATACGTGTTGACTTTATCCGTGGCGGCGATCACGTGGATATGCTCAGGCAAAGATGGCAAGGCCTCACGCACGACTTGCGCCATAGATTTTGCTTTCGGCACAATCGTCTCACCGGGATGGACTCGAATCACCAATTGGACATCGGAGCGGGTCGCAAAATATTGAACGGTACGCGTGATCCATTCCGTCATTGACTCAGCGAAGATATTACGCCCCAGTGTGAGGCTGTCGCCCAATACATTCGCGGCAAGCATAACAACCGGGCGATTATCAAGCCCAAGCATTTTCTTTGTCGCTTCAGCACCTTGTGAAGAAACATATTGCCACAAGCGTTTCGATTTTCCCCAAACGCGCGCTCCGCGCCGTGCATTTTCCAAATCGGCAAGGCGCTCATACATTGCGTCAGTCATCGGAAGTTTACAGCGCGCTTCGACGAGGTAATCCGTTTCCTGCCGCATGATGGATGAGTTTTGTGCCAGCCAAATCTGTTCGCGTTGATCGTTGAACTCAAAGGTCATGGTTGGAATGTTAAGAGAACGCGCCACACGAAAAACGATTCCCATTTCAAGGATCAAACCGTTGGGAACAAGGACAACATCAGGTTCGTTGGCTTGCATCCATTCCAGGGCAGCGCGCGCCGCGAAGGTGTTGCGCTCAAGGCGCAGATCATATACGGCGCGGTCGGACGGATTATTCATGTCCACTTCTTCGCGCATCAATGTATATTGCGCATCCCACAGACTGATTTGTTCAATGTCGCCGAGAAGAGCATCAGGAATTGCCGCGACCGGTTTGAGGTCGAGAAGCGAAACGTGTTTGACCAAAGACTCCATCGGTTTCAATGTGTCACGTGTGTGCAGGATGCGTTGACGCTGCGTGAAGTTATCCATGCGCTTATGCCATTCAGAATAAGGCAAGGTCATCAACGTGACTTTATGTCCCAATCCAGCGAGCACCAGCGAGATATAGGCCGATTGTTCGATCCAATAATGCAACGTTGAAAAGAATAAAATCTTTTTGCCCGGCTTTGCCGCGTCGGCAAACGTCTCTGCTGTTTTCACCGCGTCCGGCAACGACTTCCTCAAACGTTCGAGTGAGAAGTGATCGTTGCGTGCGTGATTCTTACGGCGAAGCATCCAATCGAGTTCGGCGGCGAAAGGCATATCGCCAAGCGCGGAACGCAGCGCTGATTTTGTGGCCATCAATCCAGCTTGTCGATCTTCCAATCGAGACGTGGGCGGATCGGCCCGACGCGCACTTCAGGCCAATGCGTTCCGGGCGCGCCGGAGACATCCACGTTGAAAGCCAGTGCGTTCTCGTCGAGGAAGTAGCGGCGAACGGCAAACGAGCTGGCGTTGACTCCCAGCGAATAACGGCCTTCGTTGAACAGGTCGGCGGGAAGGATACAGCGGCTGACATATCGTCCGGCTTTGCGTGCGCTGAACTTCTCAAACTTTTCAGGCTCATCGGTATCGAACGAGGTCAACACATAATCGCCGCGCATGGTGCTGAGATAAAAGCCGACGCGCAAACCAGTGGTCGGTGCGCTGAGCTGATATTCAAATTCAATGGCAGCTGGTTCGGTCGAGCGAAGCGTATCCACAATATTCCCGCGCATATCTTTCAATCTTAATGAGATCGGCATGAACGGCGCAGCCATTTCCGGCACTTCATCTGGTTCCCAGATGCGTTCGCCCGCATCGGCATGTCCGGCAGAAAGATAATAATCCACGGCTTCGGCGGTAGGAGCGCGCATCATCAAGCAGCCTTTATCAATCACAAGTGCTTCCTGCGTCCGGCGCAGCACAGCAGACATGTTATGGCTGACAAACAAAACCGTCCGTCCCTGTTGCGCTACATCGCCCATCTTGCCGAGGCATTTCTTTTGGAACTCGGCATCGCCCACTGCGAGGACTTCATCCACAACAAGGATTTCCGGTTCAAGATGTGCGGCGACTGCAAATGCCAGCCGCAGATACATGCCGGACGAATAGCGTTTGACCGGTGTATCAATAAACTGCTCGACCTCGGAGAAAGCCACGATCTTATCAAACTTTCTTTCGGTCTCGCCGCGCCTCATACCGAGCACCGCGCCGTTGAGGTATATATTTTCACGGCCAGTCAACTCCGGATGAAAGCCGGTACCAACCTCGAGCAGCGAACCAACCCGTCCGCGCACGGAGACCGTTCCCTTTGTCGGTTCAGTGACGCGCGCCAGAATTTTGAGCAGAGTGCTTTTGCCCGCGCCGTT
>PLNY01000170.1 GCA_003141915.1 Anaerolineae bacterium
CTTACATCGGGGCCGCTTACGAATGATACATTTGCGACTTACACCTTCGATGTCCGCAACCGGTTGTCGAGTGTTGGCGGCGTGACCAATACCTACGATGCGCTTAACAACCGCATCGCCCAGACTTACGAAACGAGCACCACGACCTTTGTGGTGAACCCGAACGCGAAATTGCCGCAAGTCTTGATGCGGATCAAGAACGGCGTGACGAATTACTACATTTACGGAGTCGGCTTGCTGTATCAAATCACCGAGACTGCCGCCAAGACGAACACTTTGACTTACCATTACGATTATCGCGGCAGCACCATTGCGCTTTCCACTGACAGCGGCCTTGTCACCGACCGCATTGAATACTCGGCTTACGGCTTGACCACTTACCGCGCTGGCACCAATGACACGCAATTCTTGTATAACGGAAGATATGGCGTGATGACCGATCAGAATGGGTTGCTCTATATGCGCGCCAGATACTATAACCCCTATCTTTGCCGGTTCCTAAATCCTGATCCGTCCAGTTTCAAAGGCGGGTTGAATCACTATGCTTATGCAAACGGTAATCCTGTAAGCTACCGAGACCCCAGCGGACTAGGCGCGGTCGGCGGCAACAACACTCTTTCGTGGCTGACGGGTGCGAGCGCAACGCCGGGAGATTTAAGCAATCCGTTTGGCATTGGAACTGGCGGTAATAGCAGTTCGAGTTATCAAACCACATCTACCGCTCTTAACATAGCGGGAGTCGTTCAATATGGCGTTGAGAATGGTTCTGGAAATGCTGTGGTTGGACTTTATACTGATGCGGCTACTTCTAGCGGACTCTATTTTAATAGCAGTTTTTGGGGTGGAAATCAGTATGTAGATACAATGCGGATTTCAGAACTCGCTCATGCCGCTGGCCCGATTCTTTTCGGCGCAACTGTCCTCAATGATGTTTATGGCGCTGCAACTCAACAGGTATCACCGTTAGAAGCTGGAGGGGATATTAGCGCTGGTTACATTGGGCTGGTTGGTGGTCCGGTGGGAGCAGCGGTTGGCGTGACGTATGGTTTTTTCCATGGGGATATTAATAGTGCAGCGGCTGGCAGCTTTCAAATTCTGACTGATATGTATTATCACGCACCTTTGGGGCCTAACTTTGCCGATTTGCCGGAAAACCCATAAAACCCGCAGCATTGATGTTTATGATTCGTTTTCTGAAAGAACTTTATCTAGCGGAATTTACTTTCTTTTATAGGGCTTCCAGCAAGTCATGGTCGCATGGCTATAATGCCGGAAAAGGCGCAGCCGGCGTCTCTCTAGTCCTATTTTTAATCCTCATGGGCATTTGCTTGTGGATTGAGATTTTTACCAGAAGTCAATTCCTGCCAGTCCTCAGCCGATGGGAAACTTGGATTGCCTCCCTCGCATTTATTGTTGTAAATTATTACGTCCTGGTAATTCGTGGACACGGCATTAGATTTGAACAGGAATATAATAACCTTAAAAAATCAAAGCAAACTAATCTACAAGTTAGTTGTTTCGTTGTGATTCTAGCTTCTGCGGCATTTTTTATTTTTTCGCTTTTTGCTAACCAACATTTTTTCCATATCGTTCCCAAACATTGAACGGCAACCAATGATCCGTTTTCTGAAAGAACTTTACCTTGCGTGGATTTACCGCTGCTAGTCGGCGGTGTCTAGGCCGCTCGCGTATGCACATACTCGCACAACTGCCATCAAATGTTTGGGTTATTGTTGTCACTGTATTTGGCGTCGCTTACTTGTGGGCGCTTGTGACTCTTGCGGGTGCTCAAGTTAAGGGTGGCTGGGGTTCATTTGCGAAGCACTATCCGGCACAAACTCGCCCTATTGGCAGCGCATATCGCGTCTCTAGCTGTCGGTTTTGCAATGTTTACAGCAGAGGCAGAGGGATTCGGGTCATTTTTACTGATACCGGCATATATTTCTACATGACGTTTTTCTATCGTTTGGCCCATCCATCATTTCTTTTGCCTTGGGAAAGTGTGAAACGCATCGAGAAGGGGTATGGATTTCTTGGTGAGTATTACATCATGGAGATTAAGGACGCTGCCGGAGCGTTTCGTTTAGATTTGCCAAAAACGATTGAGTATGATTTGTCCAGATATTACAAATTGGCCTAAACGGACATTGACATGAAAACAAGCATTGCCAGCGTCCCCAAATCTGCTATTCTCATTTCGTCTATGAAGGCATTTCTTACTGCTGTCATTTTTTTGGCTGTTGCCGTTTCGGTTCACGCGCAAGGTCAAATGGTCATTTCAGGAGCGGATGTTTCGGCGGTGTTTCCCGGCAACCAAAATTTTTGCAATCAAGCCACGGAGTCTTACTGGATAATGGCACCCCTGATTCCAACATTGTCGCCGTCAGGTTTGTCATCTGGAATTGGATCGGCTTCCCGAACATCATCGCTCGCAATTCAAGCGGTGCCTGAACCAAGCTCTTTTGTCTTATTGGCGATTGGATTGTTGACCGGCGCGACAATTTTCCGTCGCTCTTCAATTCGCCCCTGATTTTTGTGGCAACTCCGAAAGAATGCTACGCCACCGGCGAGCCGGTGGCGTTTCTCCGCATCGAGTTAAAACGCGGCGAATTGCATTTGTTGCCCTACGGTTCGTTGATTTCCGCCCACCTTGCACCTGAAAGCGGGAGCGACAAGCACGACCAACTTGAGCTAACTTTTGCCTCGCATGACGTGACCGTGACCGGCTTCCATCTGGACGAAATCGCGCTGGCGTTGCAGAAAACAACTTGCAGCGTCATCCGCGAAACCAACACGGCCAGCGCGGATTTTGGCGACAAGCCCGGCATCAAAAGCATCACTGTCAAGAAGGCTGGCGCTAAAGCTTGAGCGATAGATCGCGCCCGCGCTTGAGTGTCCGCCGGGCAAACTCGCCGGTTTGCTTGAGAAAATCGGCGGCCAGCGCGCGGGGGTCATCCAAGCCCGATTCAAAAATTTTACGCAGCAGCGCCAACCGGCTAGGCGCAAAGGCCAATTGCAATTTCGCTTCCCGCGAAAATTCCAGGGCGGACTGGCGTTCTTCCGAACGCAGATTCATGTCCGCGACAAATTCCGCCTTGTCCGGCGTGTAGAACGTCACCGACTCGCGCCCGCGCGACGCGCTGACATACAAACCCTGCTTGCTCATCACGCCCGCGACAAACGCCTTGTCACACGTCACGCCTTGCGCGCCGTGGCTGGTCATGGCGTAGCCATGAGTCAGTTGCCGGGTGGCAATTTCCCGGCCATCGGCCAGTTTTAATTTCCCGTCCGCCGTCACGCTGTCCAGTGCGACCACCGAGCCATTGGCCAGCT
>PLNY01000216.1:0-2300 GCA_003141915.1 Anaerolineae bacterium
ACATGAGATTGCTTCGCTTCGCTCACAATGACAGCTTATTACTTCCAATTTACATTGACCTTTAATTTACTTCCCAACTTTGAATAATAATAAACGAATCCATTGTCGCGTCCAAACTCATAGACGCGGCGGGTGATGTCCACATCGGCTTTGCAGTATTCAGCAACTTTATCCAGTTCGCCATTACGAAACCATTCCACGGATTGAATCCCATCCGCAGTTTTATTGGCATTGAGGCAGGCCTTTGCAAGCGAATCGAGCGGAATACGAAAGCCAAGAGTCCGACTGAGATCAAGCAGCAAATCCAAAGTCCGGAGCGATGCGAAATTAAACGTCGGTGCATAAGGACGTAAGACTTCGTAATCGAACTCTTTGATATTGAAACCGATCACTTTATCAGCTGCTTTCAATTCATTAACCAGGGCTTGCGCATCACGTTCCCAATAAACTGTGAAATCTTTTTTGTCGGTCGAATACGTCACACCGCAAGCCAGACGCAATTTGCTGGCATCGCGTCCGCCGACATCCTGAAACAACTTTTGGGTTTCGAGATCAAAGAAGACAAAGTTCATTTTTGATTTTCCTTCAACCATTCACGACCAAACGCAAGTGCTTCTTCACGCGTCGACATTTGGCCGATGGCTTGCGCTTCGCGGATCGCATCAAGCAGTTGACCGATCCGCGGACCCGCTTCAAGTTGATATTCATTCATCACATCGAGTCCGTTGATTAGACGCGGCGGGGCGACCGTTTCTTCCGGCTTCTCCCAATAATTTTCAAGCAAGATTCTTGCGACATCCAATGCCGCCGTCCAAGATTCTTGCGTCAAAGTATGACCGCGCGTGCCGCGCAAATCGGCGAGACCCAGCAAAACCAAATCAACGCCGCCTTCGTTAGCGTCGCGGAAGAAACGATAAATAGCTTTGCGCGACGGTTCTTCCTTTTTGCTTTCCATGCGGCTGGTGAAGAAATGAAAGCGCATATGATTTTCGATGATGATCTTCAAGCGTTCAATTTCATCATTGCTGAGATTCAAAGCGTGCGCTCGTTCGACCGCGACTTTCGCGCCGGATTCATCATGACCAAAGAATCGAATCCGTCCCGTCTCTTCCACCGACTTTGTAGCGGGTTTCGATATATCATGATACAACGCCGCGAAAAACAACAAGGCGCGCATCGAGCGATCTGCGTTGAGAGACTGATTGAAGTGCGCGGCGAATTGTTCGCGATAAGGTCCAAGTCGCAGTGTGAGTAAACCAGAGAACAGGTCGTTGGTTTTCTCAGCGTCATAACTAGGTGCGAGAGCTGAAAGAATGCTCTCAAGATTTTGCATCACACTTAACGTATGTTCCCAGACATCATGCACGTGCGGCGCAGATTGTTCAACGCCTTTCATTGTGGTGAGCTCAGGTAAAAGATATGGAAACACGCCGAGCATTTCCAATGCGCGCAGAGACGCATCGGAACGCGGACCTTCGAGAATCTTAAACAGCTCATCACGCTGGCGTTCAGGAGAAATATTCGGAAGCAGAGACGTGGCCTGTTTCATCGCTTTGCGCGTCTCAGGTTCGATCTTGAAATCCAACGCCGCGGCCTGACGCACCGCACGCAAGATTCGAATCGGATCATCTTTGAGTGAAGTATCCGAGCAAGCGCGGATTAATTTCGCGCGCAAATCTGATGCGCCGCCGAAGGGATCGAGGATGGTTTGATTGCGAAGATCGAATGCGATGGCGTTGATGGTAAAGTCGCGGCCACGTAAGTCGGACTCGAGGTCCGCGCCGCGGAATGCCGCGAAATCCAAAATGTCACGCGCCCCGTTATCGGCGGAGAGAATGACGCGTGCGGTATCAAAGGATTCATCCAAAACATAAAAGTCGGCATGGAGGGCATTCGCCGCGCGTCGTGCGGTTTGAATCGCGTTTTTAGGAATTGCAAAATCAAGATCATGGGAGANNATATCGCGCACCGCGCCGCCGACGAGATATAGTTCCACGTCGGGCAACGCATTGCGAACGGAATCTAATAATGATGAAAAGGGCAGGGGATACGACATATAAATAATTTCGGGCTTTTCTTTATGACGACTCATCTGCGCCGCATGAAGGGCTTGTTCGGGTGTTCCACCCTGCGCGATGATCTTACCGCGCACCTTTGCTACCCAGCGTCCTGCATAAGAATCTTGATCGTCCATGATTACGTTCTGTCATTGCGAGCGCCGAGCGTAGCGAATGGCGCGTGGCAATCTTCGGTATTTATGCAACAAGCTGTTTGAAAGTAAGTTGAGATTGCCACGTCGC
>PLNY01000216.1:2329-16455 GCA_003141915.1 Anaerolineae bacterium
TGCTTCGCGTCGTTCTTCCTTGTCCAGCAAGGTACAGACCTTGAGCGAACGCGGCTGACGCGTTTGCAAAAATTCAAGCACCGAGGCAATCGTGTTGCCACTATCCACAATATCTTCGACCAGCAATACATCCTTGCCGCGGATATCGGTTTGAAGATCATACGTCACGCGCACACTGCCGCTTGTTTCGCGTACGCCCGCGCCGTACGAAGAGACTGCCATGAAATCCATCATGTGTGGAACTGTGATGTGACGCATCAAGTCCACGAGAAAGACCATTCCACCACGCAGGATGCAGATGAGGATTAAATTTCGACCCTCGTAATCTCGGCTGATCTCCGCGCCGAGTTCTGCAATTCGATTCTGCAGAGTTTTTTCATCAATCAAAATTTCGGCTAATACTTCTTTATAATCTTGCATCTGTTTCTTCCTGCAAACGAACGTGGAACTTCGTCCTACTAGCGTGGGACTTCGCACCGCTAACGCGGCACTTCGTGATGAATGCGGCAACGCGCTTCATACAATTCGGATGCACCGACAATCACCACCGGGTCATCATAGCGCGCTGGCTTTCCGTTGACAAGCCTTTGTGTGCGCGAAGCTTCATCTCCGCAAACCATGCAGATGGCATGAAGCTTATCCACACGTTCCGCCTTCGACATCAGCATCGGCATCGGACCGAATGGCTCGCCGCGAAAATCCATATCGAGTCCCGCCACCAGCACGCGGACGCCGCGCTCCGCCAATTCCTGTGCGACATTGATAACTTCAACATCCATGAACTGCGCTTCGTCAATACCAACGACAGTGGTATCTGCTTCAAGCTTACTGCGAATCTCTGTTGCGTTGGCAACAGGAATCGCTTCAAAATTAGTGCCCATGTGCGATGTGACTTTTTCAACTGCATATCGGATATCGATGGCGGGCTTGAACACTTGAACTTTTTGCTTGGCGATTCTAGCGCGTATCAGCCGCCGAATCAACTCGTCCGTCTTGCCGCTGAACATCGAGCCGCAGATCACTTCAATCGAGCCGTGGGTATGGCGCATTTTCCTCTCCCACCCCCTCCCTTCCTCCCCCAAATTCAATTTTTAAATTGAATTTGGGGGAGGTGCCCGTCAGGGCGGTGGGGGTTCTCAAGATTATAACAAACAGGCATGGCGAGTATGCCATGCCTGTCAAGTTTACCTGATTAAACTTCCTCTGCAAATATCCTACGCGGACGCATCCGCGGTGGAAGCCTCGGGCAGTTCGTAACCCAATGCGCGCAGTTTCTTCTTTGCGTCGATCAGCGACTTCTGACCAAAACCTTCGATGGCAAGCACAGCCGCTTCACCTTCAGAGAGTTTCTTTAACAATTGATTGACTTCGGTGATTCCGGCTTTAGCCAACGCTTCCGTCGCGCGCGTCGAGAGTTCAAGCTCAGTGATGGGGCGCTCGGGAGATTTCTTCGCAGCGTCACGAGCCTTTTTGGTATCCACATAGGTCTGGCGGGCAGACAACTTCTTATAGAAGCGATCCACCTGTCCTTCAATGTCAATGATGCGCTGGGCTTCGCCGCTGAAGAACGGATGGCAGTTCGAACAAATGTCGACGCGCAATTCCTTCTTGGTGGAACCCGTGGTCCAGGTGGTGCCGCACGAAGCGCAGACCACTTTGGCGTCCGTATAAAATTTCGGATGAATTTCTGCTTTCATGTTATTCCTCTGCCGCCGGCATCACGTTGATGCGTTTACGGCCGCGCACCGTATCGAACATTACCACGCCGTCCGCCGTAGCGAACAGCGTATCGTCTTTACCGGCATCCACATTCAAACCGGGTTTGATCTTGGTGCCGCGCTGGCGAATCAAAATATTGCCCGCTAAAACAAATTGACCGGCATAGCGTTTCACGCCCAAACGCTGGCCATTTGAGTCGCGTCCGTTGTGGACTGAACCGCCGCCTTTTTTATGAGCCATTTCTACCTCTCACTTTACTTGCTCGACTTTTTCGTCGAGGATTTCTTTTCGGATGTTTTTTCAGCAGAAGCTTTCTTCTTTGTGGAAACTGCCGCCGCTTTCTTCGCAGGAGCGGAAGCGGGCTTCTCGGCTTTGACTTTTGGTTCCGCTTCAGCTTTTTCCGCTTTCGGTTCAACTTTCTTTTCTACAACAGGATTCGGCTCTGCTTTTTCTACTTTACGAGTTTCACCAGGCTTGCCGATGAAATCCACCATCAGCCGCGTATATTGCTGGCGATGACCGCCGCGCACCCGAATGCGTTTCTTTGGGCTGTATTTGAAACGGAAGATTTTTTCGCCGCGGAAGTGATCCACCACCGTAGCCTTGACTTGGATGCCGCTCACAGTCGGAGTCCCGACCATCACGTCGTCGCCGTCGGCCATCAACAGCGCCTTCAAATCAAGTTGAGCGCCTTCTTTATCAGCCAGACGATCTACTTCAATCGCCTGTCCTTCGACGGCTTTATATTGTTTGCCGCCGCTTTCTACAATTGCATATCTCATGTTTTCTCCAGTCATTCACTTCGCCAAAGTCTCTGCGGGATTCTCGGCTTTACTAGAGCCGATCCAACGCCGATTATCGGGGAAGCTGGTTCTTCCCGCTTGTGCGGGATCTTCGCGCTGGCAGAACACCAGCATCTTCGACAAACAACCGCCCCGGCAATTCCAACTGTCAGGGCAGAAGCGGACGGTATTATAACGGCATGATGTATTCATGTCAACGGCAAAAGACACGGCAAAAGACACGGCAAAAGACACGGCAAAAAGCACGGCAAAAAGCACGGCAAAAAGTAGGGGTCACATGGCTTTTTCAAGAACGGAAAATATCTTTGCGAGTCTTCGAGAAGCAATCTCCGGTCCTCGGAGATTTGACCGTTAGGTCGACCGGTTGCATCAAGGGGACTGCATGTAATTTGCAGTCCCCTTGATGTGATCACGATGCGAAGCTCATTCCGTACTTTCCATCTATGGACTTAGGAACGTTAACGAAGAGACGATATTCGTAAAGACAGCTGACTCAGCCTGCATATTGAAAGTCGGCGGAGGCGGGTATATGGCATCGACCGAGTGCAGTGTGAAATAGAAGATGATGCAATTCGTCCCTTTGAGGGTCGAATACGACACCTGATTGTAAATGTTGCCCGCCGCGCCTTGCTCTCCGCTTTGCTTCAAGAAATTTATCCCATTGATNNGTTGGGTGTCACAGCAATATCCAGATACTTTGCGACTAAATTCGTGCCGGGCGCAAACGGCAGCGTAATATGTGCGCCGGAAGTTGTCTGGTTGCTGATCTGTCCCTGGCTGGGGTAAACAAATGCAAAGTCATAGGTTGGATTGACATACAACTGCGTGTTGGCTGTTGGAATGTAATAGATGACGATCAGTTGCGGCTGATATCCAGGAGGTGCATCCCCGGAGTAAAACTTATCGTAATCTGCGATGTTGTTATTGTTGCTGGCTAAGTTGAAGCGCAGACGAAACTGGGTCACACCAACCTTGCTGACAAATCCAAGATTCGCGGCGGATAGAGTGACTCCATACCAGCTGTATGTGATGGGTGAGATGTGTTCCTGAACCGAGCCCGCGCTGGCTGGGTAGGAAAAGTCAACGGGTTCCAAACCGACGCTATTGCCGAAATGACCGTTACGCATATCCACCAGCAAGTTGCCAAACGTTGCGAACGGATCGGTTCCCGCTACACCCTGTATCTTGATTTTCAACTGAGCTAAAAGGACGACCGCATTGTCTGGAATGGGCGAAGTATCAAAGGATAGGATGCTTCGGTATTGCTTATTATTCTGATCGTCACCCACGTTGAATGTGGTGGCATAGCTACTTTGGATGCCGCCCACGCCGCTGGCCGCGGCAGATTCGAGAATCCAGCCGTCGCTGGAAGACTGCGAGACGAAGGCCCTTGAAATCAGGGTGGAGCTAAAAATCGGATCCGAATTTCCGACGAGGGCTTGTGCGGCGGTGGACATGACCAGCGCGGCAACAGCTGCCAATGCCAAGCCTGCGAGGCGACTCTTTTTAAAGAACGAAGTTCTTGTTTTCATAGGTTCGCTCCTTTCTGAAAGAAACGCAATACCTATGTATACAGTACACCTTCTATGAGTTAATTACAAGTTGCAATTCCATAATAATTATCATGGAATTCGCTACCGTACATTTTATGCACGATGAATAAAAATAGAACACGGATGACGCTGATTCAGCCGATTTGCGCGGATGAAGCTTAAAAAAAACTGCGTGCATCCGCCTCATCCGCTCTGATCCGCGTGCTATTTTTCTAGGATGTACGGTAGAAAATCATGGAATAGAAATCACTTGCGCTTTTGGCTGACGGCTTAAATTAAAACTCGGAAAATATTGTTCCGAGTTTTATGAAATCAATGACCTGAGATAACGTGATTAACTATTTACACTCTTTGCTTCGTATTCTGCCCAATGCCTGCTGATCTCATCACGCGCCTGTTGACGCGTGTATCCATATTTCACCCGCAGCATGGTGACGTATTTATCGAACTTCACTTCCGCTTTCTCTACTTTGTTGAGATCGTAATCCGCCATGAGACTCCACCAACTGTTGGACTGGCTTTTAATCAGCTTCCACTTTTCTTCGAATAATGTTTTGTTCATCATAGTGCGACCCTCCTTCGGGTGGCGCTTTTTGAGAAATCAGGACTTATTGGGAGTTGTCGTGATTTTGTTTAAAAACGGCCTTTCATTTCCCCGATAAAGGCAAAACAAAATTGTCGAACTCGCCCGCCATTGTGGCGACGTGATTTCATTGTACTACGTAATGAGGAGAATAATGGGATTCGACGCTATCAATCTTGGTTTTATAGATGGATGCAGCCTTACTTCATCGCCGCAATTGCAATGGATGCAATGAACACGATGACGGTAACAGAAAGAGCGGCTTGCAGCATCAATAGAAATTTTGCGCGCAAAGAAAGCACCAATGTGTCGGCCAGACCGAACTGTGTACTGCCGCAAAATCCTAGGAATACGTAATCCCAGATCCGGGGCTGCCAATTCTGCCAGCCGGGCATGGACACCGCACGCTGGGGAAAAGCAAAATCGAATCGTTGGGCCGGACCTTCGCGCCGCACGCGCGGGCCACCTGCGTCAATGATCCAATACCATACTCCGAAGAGCAGGATATTTGCGATCCACAATACAATGGTATCTTTCAGCAAAACCCCCACTCCAAGCTGGGGACGCGAAGCAAGAATAATTGAAACCAATGAGACTTTGGCGGCCAGTCTCAGCGTGACCCAGGCGAGATACACAATCGCGAGACGATATACCCAGACGTCGCGCTCGGTTGCCCACAGAATGAGCATTGCCGCAAAGATAACAATGGGTACGATGAACTCCAGGCTGGACTCGACTCGATCCAAAGAGATCAATTTCACAAGCGCAATGCGTCCCAGCGCTACGGGTATGGATAACGCGTTCGACAGCAAAAAATCATGAAGCGTGATGATTGCCAGCACAATGATCATCTCCAGTGAATATGTGTCCGGCCGTTTTGATTTCGATAAAGATTCGTTCATTCGATTTGCTCCTCTAAAGTATGCGCGCTTGATTGTTGTTTAAAGTTGATTTTTACTGCTTCTTAACACTATTCACTTCTTACTTCTTTCCTTAATGTACGTCAACTGTGGGTGGCCGCCATCATTCCTCCTTCACTCGTCATCCACTCATCCTTCGATGATCCTTCGGGGATCCTTCGGGCATCCTTCGACGAACCTATACTCGTCCCAGGTTCGGCTTTCATTGCGAAGAGGCAGGAGTTATTCAGCAGGTAATGACCTATTTTCCGCCTTTCTCCTTCGCGGCCTTCATCAATCCCACGAACAGCGGATGCGGTCTCATCGGTCGCGATAAAAACTCAGGATCGAATTGACTTCCAACCATGTAAGGATGATCGGCGAGTTCTGCGATCTCAACCAATTTTCCGTCCGGCGACATTCCCGAAAAGACCATTCCGGCTTTTTCAAATTCAGCGCGAAAAGAATTGTTGAATTCAAAGCGATGACGATGGCGCTCTTCCACTTGCGGCACGCCGTAAGCATTCGCGGCTTTGGTTCCTTCCTTCAAAACGCACGGATACAATCCGAGGCGCATCGTCCCGCCCATGTCGGTGATGGAGCGTTGATCGGTCATCAGATCAATTACCGGCGCGGAGGTGCTGCGGTCGAACTCGGTCGAGTTGGCATCTTCATGGTCGAGAACGTGACGCGCAAACTCGGCGCACATCACCTGCATCCCAAGACATAATCCGAGATAGGGAATCTTTTTCTCGCGTGCATAACGCGCAGCCATGATCTTGCCTTCGATGCCGCGCGATCCGAATCCGCCGGGGACAACGATTCCGTCTGCGCTTTGAATGCCATCCCAGCCTTTATCTTTTTCCAAATCCACTGAATGAATCCAACTGATTTCAACTTCCACGTTGTTGGCAAGCGCGGCGTGCTTCAACGCCTCGCGCACCGACATATACGCGTCCTGCAACTCGACATATTTTCCAACGAGCGCAATCTTTACCGTTGGCTTTGGCTTGCGCACGTTGTCGACCATTTTTTGCCACGGTCGCATATCCGGTTCGCGCGTGGCGGTTAGCTTGAGTTTCTCAACGAGATAATCGCCCACGCCGGCTTTTTCCAAAAGTAACGGCACTTCATAAAGCACATCGCTCGTTACCATCGGGATGACCGCTTCCTTTTCCACATCGCAAAACAACGCGATCTTGTCGCAGATGCCATCTTCGATTGGATAATCCGAACGCGCGATGATCATGTTCGGCGAGATGCCAATCGAGCGCAATGCCGCCACCGAATGTTGAGTCGGCTTGGTTTTGAGTTCGCCGGTTGCGCCGATGTATGGCAGCCACGTCACATGGATGAAGAACACGTTCTCGCGCCCGACTTCATTTCTCATTTGGATCAATGCTTCGAGAAACGGCTGGGACTCGATATCACCCACCGTGCCGCCAACTTCAACCAGAACCAGCTCTGCGCCGGTCTCTTTCGCAACCAACCCGACCCTTCGCTTGATCTCGTTGGTGATGTGTGGAATCACCTGAATCGTCCCGCCGAGGAAATCACCACGCCGTTCCTTGCCGATGATTTCGGCATAAACCTGTCCGCTGGTGAAATTGCTGACGCGCGTCAATCGAATATCAATGAATCGTTCATAGTGACCGAGATCCAAATCGGTTTCTGCGCCGTCATCCAAAACAAAAACTTCCCCATGTTGATAAGGCGACATCGTGCCCGGATCAACATTGATATACGGATCGAGTTTTTGCACCGCGACCTTGAATCCGCGTTCCTTGAGAATCAATCCGGTTGCCGCGGCGGTCACGCCTTTGCCCACCGATGAGACAACGCCGCCTGTGAAGAATAAATATTTTGTGGTCACAAATCACCTCATTAGATTATGTCATTGCGAGCGAAGGTCGAGTAGCCATGAAGTGGCGTAACGCCCTGCGCCCTTTCAGGGTCGAGACTGAGCGAAGCAATCTCGTATTTGTATGCGACTTGAGATTGTCATGCGCCTGCGGCGCTCGCAATGACATTGTCGTATACAAAGGCGGTGGGGAGGGCGATTAAGCCCTCCCCACCGGGGATTGCGTTCTTATGCAAGTAAAATGGAATCTTCTTTTTCATCCAACCAACTTGACGATGTCTTCTGCCGCGCGTCGCATCTCGAGGAAGATCATTCCCAATTTGGCCTCCTGCCGCGCGAGGGCGGTCAGAACCGCTTCCGTTCCAACGGAGGTCAATACGATGGAACCTTTATCGCCTTTGATGTAAACCTGCTCCAATCCTGCGCGTCCAAGCTCGGACGAAATGCGTTCACCGAGACTCAACATGGCCGCTGACATGGCCGAGACGCGGTCTTCTTCCACGCCCTGCTGGAGCGCTGAAGCCATGATCAATCCGTCCACTGAAACAATGGCAGACGCTTCGATATCGGGCGCGGCAGCTTGCATGGATTTTAATCGTTCCACCATTTGTTCAGCGCGTGATTTGGCCATAAGGATTTCTCCGTAAAATAATCTGCCTGAGTTTACCATAAAACTATATTCCCGAAAATCATTCGGTTTTCATCAAATTCAAAACGCTGCATTCGTAATTCCAACCCTTGACGACCGCAACCGGCGAGTGGTATCCTTTGCCTACCGAACGGTCGGTAGATAAGCCATGACCCGAGATGATATTCTTGACGCCGCAGCACAGGTGATTCGCAAAAAGGGATTTCACGCGGCTTCGATGGCCGACATCGCCAGCGCTGTCAATCTGCAAAAAGCCAGCCTTTATCACCACGTTTCCAGCAAGCAGGAAATCCTGCTCGAACTTCTTGACCGCGCCTTGGAAATGCTGACCGCCCAAATTGCTCCCATCGTCAATCAATCCATACCGGCTGATGAAAAGCTTCGCCGAATGATTCATGTTTATTTACAGTCGCTGGCCGAGAATCCCGATCTGTCTTCTATTCTATTATTCGAGCATCGTTCACTGGATAAGAAATCTCATGCCCGCCATGTTCCGAATCGTGATCGATTCGAAAGCCTGTGGCGGGATGTGGTCCATGAAGGCGTTCGCGCCAAATTATTTGCTTGTACTGATGTCGGTCTCGCGGTACGAGGTTTGATGGGTATCCTGAATTGGACGTTGACATGGTACCATCCCGATGGCCCTTTGTCCATTGAAAAGATCGCGGATCACTACACTGATTTATTTTTCAATGGCCTGTTGAAAAAACAAAAGGAGTGAGGAATGGTTTCATTTGAACCCAGTGAAGAGCAGCAAATGCTGGTCGAGGCAGTGGGGAAGTATGCCAGCAATGATTTGCGGACGGCATCTCACGAAGCGGAAGAGAGCTGCGAACTGCCGAAGAAACTCGTCAGCAAAGGCTGGAAACTTGGCGTTCTGCAAGCCTCGATTCCCGAAGCCTATGGCGGTTTTGGCGAACACTCTGCGGTTACCGGCGTGCTAGCCACAGAAGAATTGGTATTTGGCGATCTCTCCGGCGCGTTGGCGGTTATGACGCCATCTTTGTTTGCTATCCCCATTTTGCTTTGCGGCAGTGATGAGCAGAAGAAAAAATATCTGCCAAAAATCATTGCAGGTGATTGGCATCCATATACTGCGGCATTGATCGAATACGTGTTTGATTTTGATGCCAATGATTTAAGAACCCATGCCGAATTAACCAACGGCGAATATATCCTGAACGGTGAGAAAGCCTTTGTGCCATTCGCAAAAGATTCTGAAACTATTTTGATTTATGCAAAGTGTGATGGCAAGACGCAGGGCTTTATTGTTCCGAATAATGCAGTGGGATTAAGTGTCCATGATGAGCGCGAAAAGTTGATGGGATTGAATGCGCTTCCGTTATATCGAGTCAAGCTGGATAATGTAAAAGTCTCCGCGTCAAATCGACTGGGCGGCGCTTCGGGTCACGACTTTGAACCGGTTCTGGCTTCGATGCGCCTTGCCTCCGCCTCAGCCGCTCTCGGCGTGGCGCGAGGCGCATTCGAATATTCGCGCGATTACGCCAAGGAGCGCGAAGCCTTCGGCGTGAAGATCGCGCAAAAGCAAGCGATTGCGTTTATGCTGGCTGAGATGCGGACCGAGATCGAGGCGATGCGTTTGCTGACGTGGGAAGCCGCGTGGAAACTGGATCAAGGAAAAGAGGACGCGTTCACCGAAGCGTATCTTGCATCAACCGGCGCGGCGGATATGGCGATGATGGTCACTGATCGCGCGGTCCAAATCCTGGGCGGGCATGGCTACATCCGTGAGAACCTGGTTGAAATGTGGATGCGGAATGGCCGCGGCCTTGCAATGTTGACGGGTCTTGCGATTGTGTAAGTGAGGCAGGAATGGCTATCGAATTTGAATCACCAAAACCTATCGTCCAAGCGCAGACAATCTTAAAGACTGTTGCGCAAGAAATGATGCGCTCGAAGTCGCGTTACTTCGATGAGCACGAACATGAGATACCGTGGGATTACATTGAGTTTATACATTCTGCCATGAAAGCCATGGGCGGCGCCTCGCTGACTCCAAAAGAACCGTTGCCCACGGGGAATGAAGCGGCGGGTAATAAACGTCCACTGATTGGTTATCAACTGCTGGCAACTCAAATTGAAATGCTGGCTTGGGGTGACGTGGGGATATATCTCAATACGCCCGGCGGCGGACTCGGCGCAGCAGCAGTGCAAGCCGCTGGTTCGCCCGAACAATGTGCGAAATTCCTGGCGCGCTTTGGTGAAGAAAAACCAACGTTTGCTGCGATGTGCATGACCGAACCCGGTGCTGGCTCGGACACTTCGGCAATCCGCACGAAGGCTGTGCTGGATGAAAAGACCCATGAATNNCATGAATGGATCATCAACGGCGAAAAGATTTTTTCCACGGCGGGCGATAAATCATTCACTCAATACGAAAAACTTGGCAAGGGTTTTATCGTAGTCTGGGCTTCAATTGATTCATCGGCGGGACGCGCGGGGATGCGCGCGTTTGTGATTGAGAGCGGAACCCCAGGCGTGCGCATCGTCAAGTTGGAACATAAGATGGGCATCCGCGTCAGCGACACCGCCGCGATCTCGTTGGTGGATGCGCGCGTTCCATTTGAAAATATTCTTGGAAGTCCAACCGTTGAAAAGACAACGACCGGCTTCAAAGGTGCGATGGCGACCTTCGACGCGACCAGGCCGCTCGTGGCCGCGTCCGGTATCGGCGTGGCGCGAGCCGCGCTTGAATTCTTAAAAGAAAAACTCCAAGAGAACGGAGTCGAAATCCGTTATGGATTGCCGCGTCAAAAGCTGACCAATATCGAGCGCGAAGTTATTGATATGGAGATCATGTTGAAGTCTGCGTGGCTGATGGTGATGAAGGCCGTGTGGATGGCAGACAACAATAAACCGAACGCGCTCGAGGCTTCGATGAGCAAAGTGAAAGCGGGTGACGTGACCACGAAGATCACGCAGAAGGTGGTTGAGATTTTGGGACCGCTTGGCTATAGCCGCGAGTTCCTGGTTGAGAAATGGTTCCGCGACGCGAAGATCACAGACATTTATGAAGGCACGGGACAGATCAACCGTCTCGTGGTGGCGCGGCAGATTTTGGGTTATAGCGGAAGTGAATTGAGGTAGCCGTGACATATCAAATCCATAAGGCGGTTGTGATTGGTTCCGGCACGATGGGCGCGGCGATTGCGGCGCATATTGCAAATGCGGGGATGCCAGTAACGTTGTTGGATGTTGTTCCAAGAGATGCGCCTGCCGGAAATAAAGAAGCGCGGAACAAAATCGTCAACGAGGGCTGGAACCGATGCGCCAACGCTCAGCCTGCTGGTTTGATGTCGTCGGATTTGAAGACGTTTGTTAGGTTGGGCAATCTCGAAGATGACTTTGGTGTTGTCGCCGAAGCTGATTGGATTTGCGAAGCAATTGTCGAAGATTTGAAGATCAAACAATCGTTGATGAGTCATATTGATGAAGCGCGCAAACCAAATGCGATTGTCAGCACGAATACGTCAGGCATTCCGATCAAAGCCATCGCCGAAGGACGCTCAAAGGAATTCAAGAAACATTTTCTGGGAACGCACTTTTTTAATCCGCCGCGCTATTTGAAGTTGTTGGAAATCATCCCCACAACGGAAACAAATAAGGAAGTAGTCAAGTTTATGTTGTGGTTTGGTGAATATCAGCTTGGCAAAGGTGTTGTGCTTTGCAAAGATACACCGAACTTCATCGGCAACCGTGTCTTCCTCGGGACGGCCATGTTTGGGATGAATTTTATTTTGGAAAATGATTACACGGTTGATGAAGTCGATTCGATTACCGGACCGTTGATAGGCCGCCCGAAAACCGCGACGTTCCGTTTGGCGGACCTTGTGGGTATTGATATGTGGGAACATGTCGGCAAAAATATCGGGCCGATGATTCCGCACGATAAACTCGCACAGGAATATCTCAAAGCCGAAGCGCCGACGAAATTGATCTCGACCCTTGTCGAGCGCAAATGGCTCGGGAATAAAACCAAAGTCGGATTCTATAAAGAAGTCCGCAAAGAAGATGGAAACAAGGAGTTCTGGTCGCTTGATTTAAAAACCCTTGAACATGTCGCATCGACCAAGCCGCGTTTCGATTCCGTTAAGAAGGCCAAAGACGTTGCGAAACTCGCTGAGCGATTGAAAACCTTGCTCGACGAAACGGATAAAGCTGCGCAACTCATTCAGGCTTTGACTTATCAAAGCTTCCAATATTCGGCATCGCTTTTACCGGAAGTCGCGGATTCACCGAAGCCCGTTGACGATGCCATCCGCTGGGGCTTTGGTCACGAAGCGGGACCGTTCGAAACGTGGGACATGCTCGGAGTCAAGGAAACAGTTAAGCGGATGAAAGTCGCAGGGTATCCCGCGCCCAAATGGGTGGATGCCATGCTCAAGTCGGGGATCGGATCGTTCTATCAATATAAGAAGGGCGATAAGATCGGCGTCTATGATGTCAACAAAGAAAAATATGTCGGCATCGCGAAACCCGAAGGCGTGATCACGCTCAAAGGCCAAAAGGTCATTAGCGAGAATGCTGGCGCAACGTTGTACGATATTGGCGATGGCGTGGCGTGTGTGGACTTCCATGCCAAGATGAATGCGCTCGACGATGATATTTTTACAATCGTCAATGAAGCGCTTGAGCGACTCGAAAAAGATTTCGATGGATTGGTGGTCAGCACGCAGGCCGAGAATTTTAGCGCCGGTGCGAATTTGTTTATGATCGTGGTTGCTGCACAGCAAGGCATGTGGGATAACCTCGATCAAGCCATTCACAAATTGCAAGGCTTGAATATGCGGATGCGTTATTCGCCCAAGCCGATTGTGGTTGCGCCGATGGGACTGGTATTGGGCGGCGGATGCGAGATCGCGATGCACGCTTCGCGTGTGGTCGCTTCAGCCGAAACCTATATCGGACTAGTTGAAACCGGTGCGGGTGTCATCCCGGCCGGCGGCGGCACAAAAGAAATGTTGCGCCGCATGATCAATCCGCCGATGAAGACCGAGAATGCTGAAGTATTGCCGTTCCTTCAACGCGCGTTCCTACAAATCGGTCAAGCCAAGGTTGCGACTTCGGCGGAAGAAGCGCGGCAGATGGCGATTCTCAATCGGCAAGACCGTATTGTGTTGAACCGCGATCATTTGCTGACGGAAGCCAAGCGCGAAGTTTTGTACATGATGAATGCTGGTTATCATCCACCCGCGCCGGAATCGATCTATGTTGCGGGCCGCGATATGCTTGGTGCGTTGCGCGTCGGCGCTTTCATGTTCAAGGAAGGTAAATACATCAGCGAGTACGATCATCATGTCGCCAGCAAACTTGCATATGTGATGTGCGGCGGCGAGCTGACTCGTCCACAATGGGTGAGCGAGCAATACATTCTCGAACTCGAGCGCGAAGCGTTTTTATCATTGTGCGGCGAAGAAAAGACTCAAGCCCGCATGTGGTCATTGTTGCAGACCGGCAAGCCGTTGAGAAATTAGGAGATACGAATGACAAAAGATGCTGTGATCGTTAGCGCGGTTCGGACTCCGGTTGGCAAAGCGAAACGTGGCGGACTTGCCACGGTTCGTCCCGACGAGATGGCGGCTGCCGTTATCCAAGCCTTATTGAGGCGGACTCCGAATCTCGATCCCGCTGAAATTGAAGATGTGATCATTGGCTGTGCATTTCCCGAAGGCGAGCAAGGACTTAACATGGCGCGTATGATTGCTTTGCGGGCGGGTTTACCGGAATCTGTCCCCGCCGAGACGATCAATCGTTATTGTGCCTCTGGAGTGCAAGCCATCGCTCATGCCGCGTACGCAATTCAAAGCGGACAAATCGAAACGGCCATTGCAGGCGGCGCTGAGTCCATGACAATGGTGCCGATGGCCGGCTATAAGTTTTCGCCCAATCCATATTTTGCGCAAGACCTACCTCATTATTACACCAACATGGGTTTGACTGCTGAGAACGTCGCATTGAAATATGAAATTAACCGCGAAGATCAGGATGCCTTTGCATTGAAGAGCAATCAAAAAGCCGCGCAGGCTGTTGACTCCGGA
>PLNY01000076.1:0-224 GCA_003141915.1 Anaerolineae bacterium
GACGGCGGCACGCATCTGACCGGACTGCGTTCGGCGGTGACACGCGTGATCAATGATTATGCGCGCAAGAACGGTTTGCTCAAAGATGCCGACCCGAATTTCTCCGGCGATGACACGCGTGAAGGATTGACTGCAATTGTTTCGGTCAAGCACCCTGAACCGCAATTCGAATCGCAGACCAAAGTCAAGCTGATGAATCCCGAAGTGCAAACCTATTCCCAGCA
>PLNY01000076.1:313-6575 GCA_003141915.1 Anaerolineae bacterium
ACGGAGTTGTATATTGTCGAAGGTGATTCGGCTGGCGGTTCAGCCAAGCAGGGACGCGACCGACACTTCCAAGCGATCCTGCCTCTGCGCGGCAAAATCATGAACACCGAGCGCGCCCGGCTTGATAAGATTTTATCGAGTAACGAAATCAGAGCGCTCATCTCCGCGCTGGGCACCGGCGTCGGCGATAATTTCGACATCGAAGGCTTGCGCTATGGCCGCATCATCATCATGACGGATGCCGATGTGGATGGTAGTCATATCCGAACCTTGCTGCTGACATTCTTCTTCCGTTATATGCCGCATTTGCTCGAAGACGGCCACCTTTACATAGCACAACCGCCGCTGTATCGCATGGCATATAAGAGCCAGGTCAAGTATGTTTACAGCGATAAAGAAAAAGATAAGGCAATCAAAGACTTGGGTGGCGGGGATAAGATCGGCATCCAGCGATATAAAGGCCTCGGTGAAATGAATCCGCAGCAGTTGTGGGAGACAACGATGAATCCGGATAACCGCACCCTGCTTCTGGTCACGGTGGACGATGCGGCGGAAGCGGATCGCACCTTCGATATGTTGATGGGCGATGCGGTGGATCCTCGAAAACGGTTCATCCAGACCCACGCAAAATATGTGAGAAATCTCGACATTTAGCTTTCAAGAAACAAGAATAAGGCGGGGTGGACGTGGAAAGTCCGCCCCGCTCCTGCTTAACGGCTTTGTTATGAAAGTACCACATTTTCTTTGTATAATCTGTGTACAATGGTTCGGTGAACTTCATCGATTCAGTAACATTCATGACGGTTTCTAATCGTTCGAACGCCTTGATTAATCAGGCCCTTCAAGCCATAGCGTTCGTCTATCAATTCCTGGCAGTAGCGACTTTTATCGCCGCGCTTTTCCTTGCCAATTGGTGGATGAACACTCCATTCCTCGGCGCGTTTTATGAACACACCATGGTGTTCAACGGCGTCGTCCCAGCAGGGCCGGACGCATCCTGGGATCTTCGCAACCAGGGCGTAAAGCTTGGAGACCAACTGCTTGAAGTTAACGGTCAGACGGTCAATAGCACGTTTGAAGTGCAGAGTATCTTAAGCGGCTTTCACCCCGGCGATCAAATTCCCGTTATTGTTCGCTCTCCTGATGGAAGCGAGATAACCTACCATGTCACGCTTAGCGTATTCCCAATTGGGGATCGAATAACATTCTTCGTTATTCCGATTTTGCTCAGTTTATTATTCCTTATCATCAGTCTTTGGATTTTCGTAATACGCCGCGCGGAATCTGCCGGCCGCGTGTTTGCATTGTTCGCCTCCTCCTTAAGCATCGGCGCCGGCTCGCTCTTTGACCTGTATACCACTCATAGCCTGACGTATATCTGGACCCTGGGCATAGCAGTCGCAGGCGGAGCGCTGCTCGACCTTGCGCTATCTTTTCCACGGGAAGCCAGCTTTATCACGGGGCGCTCTTATCTGCGCCGAATAGGTTATGCCGTCTCGTTTATTCTTTGCGCATACGCCTATACCACCCTGTTTAATTTCTTTCGTCCCACAGATTATATTCTGGCCTGGCGGGCCATTTATATTTTTATCGGTTTGTCCAGCATCGCCTATATTCTATTCAATGTTTATTATAGTTTCGCGGCAAGGTCGCCTGTGATAAAAGCACAGGCACGGATGATCTTGACCGGAACCTTAATCGCGTTTGGTCCCCTCACTTTTTGGTTTCTGACCACCCCCATTAATCTGTTCGGCTTTACGCCTTATCTGCTCCTCCCCATCATTGTTTTTCCTTTGACCCTCGGTTATGCAATCTTGCGGTTTCGTTTCCTGCGTACAGATAATTGGATTCGTCAGGGAGTTATTTATATTCTCCTGACTGTCTTCATCGTCGGCGGATATGCCTTGCTGGTCAGCGGACTCAGTCTAATCTTCAAAGCTGCTATGCCCGCCTCGAATCCCATCTGGGTGGGCGGGTTGGTTTTTGTGATTGCAATTTTCCTCGACCCGATACGGATTCAAATGCAAAGCTTTGTGGATGCTACATTCTTTCGCGGTCGGCGTGCATACACCGAAAGTATTCAAAACTTCACGCACGAATTGAACAGTGCGTTCGACCTGAACGCCATTGGCCGGACTCTGCGCAAGCAGATCAATTCCACACTGGGGCCGGATCGTCTTCACATCTACGCTTATGATTCGCTCAACGATCAATATGCCACCCTGCCCGCCGAGGATGGACGCGCCAGCACCGATATTCGCTTTTCATCCAGCAGCGCTTTGGCGCAATATTTTGCCGCGGAGCAATTGCCTTTATATCTGGATGAAGCTTCCCTGCCCGAGGGCCTAAAGGTTGAACAAGCACGGCTTGCCTTGTTAGGAGCGCGCCTCTTCGTGATCCTGCCCGGTCATGAAAAGCCTGCTGGCTGGCTGGCATTGGGAGCCCGTATCGTCGGTCAGCCTTACACTCCCCGGGATCTGGTCTTTCTTGAAAACTTGTGCGATCAGGCATCAGTTGCCTTTCAGCGTATTCAAACGGTTGCCAACCTTGAGCGGCGCGTACAGGAAATGAATGCCCTGACCCGTGTCTCGCAGGGCGTCAATGTTACTTTGACGTTTGACGACGTTCTTGAACTGATCTATGCCCAAACGGCGCAGATCATTCCGACTTCCCATTTACATATCACGCTCTATAACAAGGCCAATAATTATTATTATTATGGTTTCTGCGTCGAAAATAGCGACCGTATCACGAGCCGAGAAAATGTTCCGTATCCGCCGAATACCGGTTTGAACCCTGAAATCATCCGCAGAGGCCGTCCCATTTTGACTCAAGACTATCTGCATGAATGTCAGGCGCGCAATCTGGCTCCTGAAACAGAGGGCGTCTTTGCATGGATGGGAGTTCCACTCAATGCAGGCGCGGAATCCATTGGCGCGTTAAGCGTTGGCAGTCACGATCCGGGCATTGCATATACGCGCGGTCAGCTTGAACTTTTGCAGGCCATTGCAGATCAGACTGCTGGCGCAATCGTGAAAGCCCGCCTGCTTCAAGAAACCCAACAGCGTGCGCGGCAACTCAGCACTTTGAATGATGTGACCAGGCAGTTGACCTCCACACTGGAAACCGAGCCTTTGCTCCAGAATGTTCTCGAAAGCGCGGTTAACATCTTGAATTGCGAGGCCGGTAGTCTGTTTCTTGTGGACGATCAAACGAAGGAATTGGTTTTCAGGGTGACGGTTGGACCGGTGGCCAAGGATTTGCTGGGTCAGCGTCTCCCGCCCGGAAGCGGAATCGTTGGACGTGCGGTTACTACGCGCGGCCCGGTCATCGAAAATGACGTCAAGCATTCTACTGGCTGGAATGCAAACGCGGATGAGACAACCGGTTTCATGACGCGCGCCCTGATGGCTGTGCCTTTGCAAATCAGAGATAACGTCATGGGCGTTATCGAAGTGATCAATCGCCGCGACGGTTTGCCTTTTGTAGGGGAAGATCAGGATTTGCTTACGGCGTTTGCCGGTCAGGCGGCAATCGCTTTGGAAAATGCCCGTCTCTTCACATTGACGGATCAGGAGTTGGCGGCCCGCGTCGAAGAGCTTTCCGTCATGCAGCGCATTGACCGTGAACTGAATGCCAGTCTTGAAATGGAGCGCGCTATGCGCATCACGCTCGAGTGGGCTATGCGCCAGTCTGCGGCGGACGCAGGTTTGATCGGCATGATCGAAGAAGACAAACTGCATATCGTGGCGCAACAAGGTTATGAGGAACATTTGGCTGGCTTCCAAAATCAATTGATGCCGTTGGACCTTCCAGCGTTGAAAAAAGCCGTTGAAAGCGGCCAGCCGCAACGGGTCATGCTCGACGCGAAAGGCACAGACGGTTTATTGCCCGACGCGCATACTCAAATCGTTATCACCATTCGCCGCGAGGCAACGGTCATCGGAGTCGTGTTACTTGAAAGCACGAGCGATACCCAGCAGGATATCGCCTTCCTGAATCGTTTGAGCGATCATGCCGCCATTGCCATCTCCAATGCCCAGTTGTATGGCGAAGTTCAACGCGCGAATCTTGCCAAGAGCGAATTTGTTTCCTTTGTGGCGCATGAGCTCAAGAACCCGATGACTTCGATCAAAGGTTATACCGAATTGATCGCGGCGGGCGCCGTGGGCCAGATCAATGAGATGCAGACTAATTTCTTGAATACGATCCGCTCGAATGTGGAGCGTATGTCCACGCTCGTATCGGACCTGAACGACAATTCCAAGATCGAGGCGGGGCGTCTGCGCCTCGACTATAAAGCTGTGGAAGTCGCTCAACTCGTGGATGAGGTCGTGCGTTCCACCAAGCGTCAGGTGGAAGACAAGAAGCAAAGTATCAATGTGGACATGCCATCCGACCTGCCAAAGGTGTGGGGCGATCCCACACGTCTGGGACAGGTATTGACAAATCTGGTCAGCAACGCCAACAAGTACACGCCTGAAGGCGGAACTTTGTTGGTCGGCGCAGAAGTATCCGAAAATCGCTGGGATTTGGAAGGCGCCAGACAAGTCGTTCATCTTTGGGTGAAAGACAATGGCATTGGCATTAATTCCGAAGACCAGCAAAAGATCTTTCAAAAGTTTTTCCGATCTGAGGATCAGAAAGCGCGCGAGGCTCCGGGCACCGGTCTGGGTCTGAATATCACCAAGAGTCTGGTCGAAATGCAGGGCGGACGTATTTGGTTCGAAAGTGAATTTCGTCAGGGAACCACTTTCCATTTTACGGTTCCTATCGCTGAGAATTAGTTGTGTGTTGTTGAGGACAAAAGCTTATGACGCTTCAGGCCGCCATTGGAATTGCTCAAGCGCTGGATGGGCGCGAAGCCGGGTTGCAGGCCGCGCATCAGGCGCTTAACCGTCTTGGCGCGGGAACACCGGGATTGGGAATTTTGATCGCGTCGCATCAATTTCAAGCCCGTGAAGTCGCAACCGGCGTTGAAAGTTTACTGAACGACGCGCCGTTAATTGGATTCAGCGCGCCAGCCGTATTGACAAACTCGGGCCTGCATACAAATTCCGTGGTGCTGGCTTTGCTCAAGGGCGATTTTCAGGCCGAGGCTCATTGGCTTTCCGGTTATGCCCAATCGGGCCGCGAGACGGCCGAGCGACTCATGCAATTGGCCTCGGCGCACAAGGACAACGAAGCCGCGCTCTTGTTCGCGGACGGTTTTAACGGCGATGCCGAACAACTGTGTTCCGCGATTCAACCCGGCTCGCTCTCGTTCGCAGGCGGACTTTCGAGCGGCGATTTGCACACCGGCAGCACATATCAAATGGCCGGCAACCAAACCGGCACAGGGAGTTTGGCAGCCGCGTTCTTGCGCGGCAGTCTTCGCATTGGAGTGGGTTACGGTCACGGCTGGGATCCGGTGGGGAGTCAATTTCGAGTGACGCGTTCACGCGGCTTCTGGCTCCGGACTTTGGACGGACGCCCGGCTTCAGAAACTTATGCAGAACTCCTCGGCTATTCCGCGCGGGATTGGGCTTTTCCGCCTTTAAACTATCTTGCGCGTTTATATCCGCTGGGTGTGGAGCAGGGCGATGAACTGGTTGTACGGGCTCCCATTCGCGTGGAAGCAGATGGCAGTTTCCGCATGAACACCAATGTCCGCGATGGCATTGATGCTTATCTATTAGTGGGAAGCTATGCGGCTTGCGAGAAAGCTGCGAGTCAGGCCGCCCAACAGGCCTTGATCGCTTTAGGCAATGCCAAACCGTTCTTCGCGTTGGTGTTGGTGGATATTGCCTGGCAAATGCTTCTAAAAGCCAAGCCCGGCGCAGAGATCGCCGCTGTACAGGATATTCTCGGTTCATTCGTGCCGATTGCGGGCGGCTATACACTTGGGCAAATCGTCCCCGGTAAAGAAGGCGGCTCTCCGCGTTTTCTCAATCAGCACATTGCTGTGATTGTGTTTGGGGAAACTTCCACATAGTCTGATCTCATTGCTCATTGGACAAAATAAGCGTTATCGTAGAAGAAACATTATCTTCCCGCGTTTGATAAAGCTTATGAGATTCACATCATAGAGTCAAGAATAAATGCTAAAATTCGCATTAGCAGTTTTGACCTTAAACTTTGTGAAATTCATTCATAAACAAGATCGGAGAATCTATGTTTCGACGCAACAGACCCGCCCTGCAAAATAATGTGTTGAGCGCCGCACAAATCGAAGTGTTGGCAAAAGCCAACCAACTTGCCGCCAATAATAATTCTGCGGATG
>PLNY01000102.1 GCA_003141915.1 Anaerolineae bacterium
AACCTGCAACGTGAAAACATTCTTGTGCACGGAGTGAATAAATCCACTGCCGATTTGAAATCCGCAATTCAATACGCAGGCACAATCGTTGTTGATAACCTCGCCGAACTTCATCGCATCAATAACCTATTTCCGAATCCCGAATCTCGATTCCCAAACTTATGGCTTCGTCTTCAACCCGGTGTCGCAGTTGCAACTCATCATGTTCACACACAAACAGGTCAAGAAGATAGCAAATTCGGAATGACGCGCGACGAAATCATCGAAGCCGCTGCGTTTTGCAAACAAAACAATTTTCCGCTGAACGGGATTCATTTTCATCAAGGCTCCAACTTCCGCGATCCGGAACCGCTGATTCCCGCCATAGATTTGGCATTGGATTTATCCAAACAAATCGGCTTTGAGGATGAATGGCATCTCTGTCCCGGCGGCGGATGGGGCGTGGCATATCACGAAGATGAATTGCCGCAACCGGAAATCGAAGATTATGTGCGCGGCATGGCCGAAGCGGTGATTGAAGGATGCAAGACATGCGGCTTATCTCTCCCACATCTTCATCTTGAGCCGGGTCGAAGCCTGATCGCGCGCGCCGGAGTTGCCATTTATCGCGTTGGCGCGACAAAGAAACGCGGTGAACGAATTTGGTTATTGACCGACGGCGGCATGGCCGATAATCCGCGGCACGCGTTATATGGCGCGAGATATCCCTGTTTAACGGTAGCCGGTCTCGGCCGGGAAATGAACGAGGATGTTTCCATCGCGGGACCGTATTGCGAATCGGGTGATGTTATTCTCGAAGATTTGCTTATGCCGCAAGTCGAAGAAGGTGAATTGATCGCAATCCCGGTTGGCGGCGCATATCACTTGAGCATGTCATCCAATTACAATGGTGCGCGGCGCCCGGCAGTATTATGGCTCGAGGAAGGTCGCGTTAAAGAAATCGTCCGCCGCGAAACAACAGATGACTTGTTGAAGCGCGACAAGAATTTGTTTTAGAAATTCCATCATGAGTAAACAATAAGTGATAGACAGATAAAAGCGGAAACATGTATACTTGCCCTGTTTATTGGGCTGAACTTCGGCATGTATTTTTAGAGGAGCATTCGATGAAAATCATCGCGACCAAATTCCGCTTGTACTGGCCCCTGATCAAATCCTTGCAGACCAGTCTATTATTGATGACCGGCATGGCAGGTTATTTAAGCGCGCATGCCATCGTCCATTGGAATAGCTTTCTGCAAATGATCCCAAGCTTGTTCCTTGCGATCAGCGGCTCGACCATCCTGAACATGTGGTGGGACCGCGATATCGACGCGAAGATGAAGCGCACACACAAACGTCCGACCTCGGCGGGACAAGTAACAGCGAACGAAGTCCTGCGGCTTGGATTGATCATATCCATCATCGGAATCGGCTGGGCAATTTGGGTGAATCTTCTTTATGGGCTGGTGGTCTTCGCTGGTCTATTTTTTGATGTGGTGATTTACAGCATGTGGCTCAAACGACGCACGTGCTGGGCCATTGTCTGGGGCGGGATTTCGGGAGCGATGCCGGTGCTTTCAGGACGCGTGCTCGCTGTCGGCAAGGTTGATCCGATTGGCGTTCTTCTAGCGTTGGCGATCCTGTTCTGGATTCCGACTCACACGCTGACATTTAATTTGAAGTTCTTCGATGATTATAAAAACGCGGGCATTCCTACATTCCCATCCGCGTATGGAAATCAATTCACCCGCGTTGCCATCGCGACTTCGAGCATCGCGGCGGGTCTCGCCATGAGCGTCGCTTCGATCTGGATCGGCGTGGCCGAAGGAATTCTGGCATTGATCATTGTGCTCAGCGCCGTCCTGCTTTTTCTTTCGGCAACCGTTGTATTCAATCCATCTGATCAAACCAACTTGCGGCTTTATAAATACGCGTCCCTTTATATGCTGAGCACGATGCTCTTGATCATTCCACACATCTGAACTCAAGCAATGCAAATAAAAAGACCGCTTCATCAATTAGCGGTCTTGAGTGCCGAGGGTGAGATTTGAACTCACGACCAAGGGCTTATGAGTCCCCTGCTCTTCCACTGAGCTACCTCGGCTGGGAAAAGAGCGCCGCGAATATTACTATGGGAGCAAACATTTGTCAACACAGGGTATAATCGGCAAACGGGAGCACCCATGAAAGCGCTGATACTCGAACAGAATGCAAAGGAACGTTCCTTGATCCAGCATGTGCTGGAAAAAAGCGGACATGCGGCCATTCTCGGCAGAGACATGGATGAGGCTTGGCAGTTGATCGAGAACGGCGAGACCCGCTTCATCATCGCAGACGGGGACGCGGAAGATTTCAAAAAGTCGAATCTCATCAGACGCGCCCGCGCCGCCAAAATCCTTCCCGTCTATTTTCTCATCCTGACCGCCGGAGAGGAAGATAACGCCGAGGCCGACGATAACCTTCACAAGCCGATTGCGGCTTCCGAATTAAAGGCGCGCATCATGATCGGACAGCGATTCCTATTACTCGGCGAGAGTTTATCCCACGCACGGGATCAGCTTGAAAGCCTGGCGCTCTATGACTCATTGACCGGCCTGATGAATCGCAACGCGTTCTTTCGGAGCGCACAGGGCGAACTCGAACGCGCCCGCCGCAGCTCGTCTCCGCTGACTGTCATTGCGCTCGACCTCGACAGATTCAAGAGTCTCAATGCGGAACACGGAGTCGAAATGGGCGACGAGGTTTTAAGGATCGTGGCACAGATCATCCGCGAAAAGAGCCGGCCCTATGATTGCATCGGACGCTGGACCGGCGATGAGTTTGTGATCGCGTTGCCGGGCGTCATCGGCGCGGACGCGGAAAAGATCGCGGAACGAATCATCAAAACCATCGACGCGGCCGACATCACGTACAAGAACGACGCGGTCAAAGTCGGCGTGAGCGCGGGGATTGTCTCGGCGTCGCGCGTCAGCGCTTCGGCGGAGGCTGAACCTTTGATCGAGCAGGCGCGCCAGGCAATGATGCGCGCCAAAGAATCAGGCGGAGATCAGGTTTATCTCACGTATATTTAATTGAATCATGTCATTGCGAGGAGATCGAAGGCCGACGAAGCAATCCCCGATTATGAGGAGATTGCCACACTGAAAGAACANNCAAATGACAGATGAATTGAAAGTGGATGATGGACAGGTCGTTTCGATGCACTACACGCTGCACGTGGATGGTCAGGTCGTGGACTCGTCCGAAGGCGGAGAGCCGCTGCAATTCATTCAGGGCATGGGACACATCATTGCCGGGCTCGAGCATCAAATCTATGATATGAAAATCGGCGAGAA
>PLNY01000461.1 GCA_003141915.1 Anaerolineae bacterium
ACAGTCCCGCATCTTTGAAAAGTTCTATCGCGCCAGTAACATGCTGGAAGGCCCAAAGGGAAGCGGCCTTGGATTGGCCATCGTCAAATCCATCGTGGAAAGTCATCAGGGACGCGTATGGGTGGAATCAACATTAGGAAAGGGAGCCACTTTCATTGTGGTATTGCCTGTGTATGAATAATCGAATATTCTGCAAATTCGCAATATGGATAAAAATGCCGCTGCCGGACCTAAGTTAAGTCCGGCAGCGGCNNTCCAAGTTTATGATACCGCAGAGATGGGAATCACGGGATTATCAAATGTCATAAAATTTTAGTGATAGTATTCACAAGAAGTTTCTTTCAACTGGGAATTTGACACTTTTATTTCAGATCAGCTATAAATTTTCTCATTAACTCAATTGCATGGACAGAATCTTTATATGACTTCACCTGCAATTGCGGGTGAGGATTCCCGCTGATCATCTTTGAAATTTTGCGCCCTTCCTGAAATAAACATAGTACAGGCTTTCCCGCATTCAATGCAAAGCTGATTTCATATCCAACGCCATGCGACGGCACGCTGACTTCCGCAACCAGGGCGCGCGCCGCGCGAATCCAAGCCACATCGCGTTCATAAATTTCGCGAGGCGCAACCGCCGCTTCCAACGCCATGACGCTGGATTCAGCGAGATGCGCCGTCGGCACCTCCTGGCCGTCCATAAGGAGCGCCGCTGTCAGGTCCTGGTAGACGCGTTCAAATTCGCGCCCGCCGGTAATGGAGCAGGCAAAGTAGATATTCATTGCTTGGGCAAACGCGAAAGAATGGATTGATCGGCAATCTTTTGTACGGCCATGCCCCCGCCTGTTCGCTTACTATCCAATTCGGTGATAAAACCCATCCAATCCTTCACCAGAATAATGAAATGCGGCGTTCGGTCTTTGAAGAAAAACGGCGAGAGAAAGAATCTTAATGCAGAAAGAGGCAAGGGGAACGCGTTCAATTCGATCTTGATCGCCGTCATGCCTGCAATCGGTTCGATGATCTCGCGTCTCCAGCTTGAAATACTTCTCGGCGGAAAAGTCGCGCCCATGCTGACCGTGGTTGTGCGAAGAATACGCCGATAGGAGATGTTCATCCGCAGGAACGGTGTTGCCAGTCGCAAATGATCGTGGAAAAGCTGTACATATGCGCTTTTGCGAAAGCACGCCATCACCAGTGATGCCAATGTCACTGCGCCGCCCAGCCAGGCCATCGCCTGCCAGCGCCACGGTTGGGCAAGCCGCATGAACGGGTCTTGATAAAGCGGCCAAGCCAGCGATGCCAACGCCAGGCCCAACAGCAGGATGGCGGGCCACCAGCGATCAATCATATGCGTATAAATGACGAGCGGATAACGTCTTCCAGCTTTTGCCATGGATCAATTTTCATCATCAGATGAAATGACGCGTCCGCTTCTTTTCTCGACCGTGGACGTGCCGCCGTTTAATTGGGCGCTCAAATTTCCGATGGCTCGTTCAAGATGTTCGCCGCGCAAACTGAACGTGATATCGCCGCGCGTCTTCTCGATAATGCCGCGCGCCAGATCCGTCTGCCGGCGCAGACCATTGGTGATCGCGTCGGGATAATCCATCGTAACCAGCACGGAATAGATATCGTCCATGATGGCAAGCAGGCGTTCGGCTTCCTGTGAATACCCATGACGCAAAATATCCAGCGTCCGACGGCGTAACTCGCCCACCACTTCCGCCAGGCCGTTCAAATAAGTAAATCCGGTCACGCCTAATTCCTCCGGCGTGAGCAAAGGTTGATTTCGAATCAATGCACAAGTGACATTGGCTTCGACGAATTCTTTCAGCGCATCTTGTGTATAACCTGCATAGAAAAGATCAGGATATTGGGCAAGATCGGTTTTCAAACGGTCCGCCAATCCGCGCGCCTCGGACAAATGTCCTTGCATCACATCGGTCTCATCGCGATGAACGGCGCGGATGGCAAGGGAACAAGCACGCGTCAATTGACGAGCCTGGGCTAGCGCCTGATCGCGGGACGCAGTGCGCGCATCAAAACTATGGCGAATCTGATCGGCAATACTTTCAAGCTTTTGCATGATGATTTTCGATCCTCAGGCCTTGGCGTCTTTGGGAGGTTCAGGCGGTTGGTGCGGGCGAAAGAGGTTCTCGGCCAGCGAGGTATTGGTCGGTATGGTAATTTCGCCAAAGGCCGATTCATATCTCGCTATATTTTCTGTCAAAGCGCGGACGAGCAGTTTCGCGGAAAGCGGAGACATTAATACGCGCGCTTTGACGGTCGCTTTGGTATCGCCGGGCAGGATGTGAGCAAAGTCAATCACGATATCCGCGGGGGAATGCGAGATGCGCGCCAGGTTGGCATAGACCACATCAAGGCCGGGTGGAATTTCAAGAGAGGGAGATGTTGGAGGGGTGGGAAGAGACATATGAGTCTCCAATCTTGATGAGCAGCTCAATGAGTCGCTCATTTATAAAATGTTAAAATGGAATATCATCTTCAGCGGGAGCTACGGCCATATCGCCTGCATCCGTCGTGGAAGCGGCGCCAGAATCGCTTTCGCCGCGTGAGGACAAGAAACGAACCGTTCCGGCTGTAACTTCAAATGAAGCGCCGGATGATCCGTCTTGTTTCTGCCAGATGCGGGGACCGCCGGTATTCTTATCTGGCGTGAGGCGTCCTTCCACTAAAACCTTCGA
>PLNY01000464.1 GCA_003141915.1 Anaerolineae bacterium
TTTTCGCCGTTCGGCCCGATCAAGCGGACTTCAGGAACCCGAATGTTCTCATTGACTCGCCGAATCGATCATCGGCAGAAACACGGTTTGATAAAGCGCATCGTGTTCGTCTTTGTTACAGAACTGGACAATCACGATGGACGACTTGCCGCTGTCAACCATCGCGACATCAACGGGGCGGCCATATGACGAGGATGTATAAAGCTTCCAGTCAAATCCATGAGCATGCCGTTCGCCGGCCAGTGTCAGCGGACCATCAAGGCCTTGATAGCCGAAAGCTTGTAATGAAAATAGTTTCTCGATATTGCTGGTGCTGGTGGGAACCTCCAGGAGTCCCACTTCGGTGGTATCGAACGGCGAATTATTCCGATGGTAAAATCCTGAACTGTCAATTTGCCAGTCCTTGGGAATATCAACATTGATTCCGTGAGAGTTCACAGTTTTTAGTGTCAATGCAGGATTTCCCGTATAAGGGACAACAAAAACAGGATTCTTCAATTTGGTCAGGCAGGAGCGGTCCGGTTCGATGGATGGGTTGTCGAGAAACTGCAGAACAATATTCTTTGCGCAGCCGGAAGTATCAACGGCGGTCGGCGTGTGTCCGAGATTTGGAAACTCAAAATAATAGCTGTGACTTAAATAAGCTGCCACCTGCTTTGCATACGTAGGCGGTGTGGTTGGGTCGTATGAACCAGTGATGATTAATGATGGAATGCCGCTGACTGTCGGGTTGTTTTCACCGTACACAGGTGCGGTTGCTCCCCAGGCTTTGCAGGTCTTGAAGACATCATCCACATCTCCATAAAAGGGAAAATATGCGTAACCCTTGATGATCTGAAAATTCGCATCGGTCTGAACCTGATCCGGCGTGGTGGACAATACTTGTTCATGACAGGTCATGTTGATGAATAAGCCGGGGCTGATATCACTCAAAGAAAAAGGCAGAGAGGACTGCTCCATGACGATTGTTGAAAAGTCGCCGTTTTTGAAGCGGTAAATAACCTGAGGCGTAACGGCAATATACTGGGAACTCTTGATTAACTCCAGTATCAAGTTTAGGGTCGTTTCACCGGTCACGGTTTGAGTGATTGTCCCGTTTGGATAACTGGAGCTCGTCACCGTAACGGGATTTGCGTCCAGCTGTTTCACCAAATTCCAAAAGGTAACTTCCAGATTCGGGTAGGCGGCATTACATTGCGGGTCGATCGCGCAATCAATGAACAATGTCTTCAGTCCTGATTCAATTGAATTGGAATAGTTTTCGAAAAGACTGGTATTTACTGGAACCACGGAGTCTAATATCGCGCTGTTTACGATCCCCGGATAATCCCGCATGACGACCTGCGCCAGCCGTGTCCCATAGGATGCGCCATAAAGATCCGCTTTGGGATACTTCAATACAGCGAGGAGATCCCGTACATCCGCCGCGCTTTCCACGGTCGTATAAGCGTTTAGTTTAATTCCCTGTGCCTGCATCAGGCCGTTACAGGATAGGTATGCATTGGAATATACCAGGTTGCGAGTGGAGCTTGGGATCAGCCCTTGAATATCCTGCGAATAGAGCTTTGTCAAATCGTCGCAATTGAGAACCGGTTCGGATAATCCCGTGCCGCGTTGATCAAAAGCAATAAAATCATGTTTGGAAAGAAAGGGAGCCACAAGAACGCTATAATCATCAGCGCTCAGCTTCACGGCTTCCCCTCCTGGGCCTCCCTGAAGGAAAACCACCGGCTCTGCAGGGCTTTGACTGGTGCTGTGATAAACAGCAACAGCCAGCTTGATCGTATGGGACGGATCCCCTGTGCGATCTTCAGGCACGATGAGGTATCCGCAGCTTATCACCGCTTTCGGCACAGTGATCGGACACGTCATACTGGCGAATGCCGGCTTGTAAACGGCTGTCGGTATCGGGCTGGGAATGGCTGTGGGCGGGTTAAGTGTGGGGCTGGATTCGGCAATTGGAGCGACAGACGTCTGCATGTTCGGCTGGGCAGGAATTGGATGCTTGCCGGCAATGACTGGATTCATGCTTGTATAAAATCCATATCCAATCGCCAAAAAGCATATGAGCAGGATGGGCGCAGAAACCAACATCACGATCAGCGCTGCATTCGATTTCTTTTTTCGCCTGACGGCTTGTCTTTTAGGGATGACTTTAGGCGGCGACTGGATCACAGGCGGATGTGGCGGGTTTTCCCTTGCTGCCGCGTGAACTTCCTCGCTGGCAGTTGCAATCGGCGTAAGCGGCGGTGCGCGATGCTCAATCGGCTTCAGAGCACTGACGGCTTCTGTAGCCTGTACTGGACGAGGAGTTGGATTCGGTTTTGAAAGCTGGGCCAGCTGTTCTCTAGCCTCCTGGTTGTTTGGATTAAGCGCCAGCGCCCGGCGAAAACAAAACTCGCGCTGTTCAGGCGCGGAAACACAAAACCCCAGTCCGAGCCAGCCCTGTTCGGATGATGGATCAATCTTGACCGCCTGCGCGAACAATACCGCCGCCCCTGGCAGATCGCCTGATTTCGCCGCAGCGATTCCCGCTTTTACGATTTCCTCTGTTGACAAAAGGCCCTCTGTTTACATTCGGCAGAATAGAGATACCGATATTGTAAATCCAAAACGAGATTGCCGCGTGGTGAAATTATTGGACATTCGCATATAACCTTCATAGTCCATCATACTGTTTGACGTATAATTCCATCCATCTGGATCGCGGGCCATGATGCCTGATGAATTGAATCTCAAGCCGGTGAAACAAAAATCTTCCCGTAAGTTAAGCGCGCCTTTATTAATTGTCATCATCGGCGCAGCGGCTGTTATTCTTGCCGCCCTCATCAGCATTTCGCCGCAACTGCCAGCCGCGACAGAAGCGGATCCTGTTCTTCCTTCTGATGCCTCGTCTCCGCCCGCCGCGATTATGGAGCAGGGCGCACCCATGGTTCTCATTCCAGCCGGGACTTTTACGATGGGCAGAAATAATGGCAATCCGGATGAACAGCCTGCCCACCAGGTATATCTGGATGCCTATTACATGGATAAATATCCGGTGACCAATGCGCTTTATAAAACCTGTGTGGATGCGGACGCTTGTCAACCGCCACAGGATATCAGTTCTTATACACGTTCACATTATTACGACAACATGCAGTTTGACGACTATCCCGTGATTAATGTGAACTGGTATCAGGCACAAACTTATTGCCAATGGCGCGATGCGCGTCTGCCCACGGAAGCCGAGTGGGAGAAGGCCGCGCGCGGCGCGGATGGACGCACATATCCCTGGGGCAATAACATCGATCCTACTTTTGCCAATTACTCTGATAGCAAAATCGGCGATACCACTGCGGTAGATAGTTACGAAAAAGGCAAAAGTATTTACGGCGCTTATGATATGGCTGGCAATGTTTGGCAATGGGTCAACGATTGGTATAGCGTCAATTATTACGGAACGCTTGGAAATAATGCTCGTAACCCGCAGGGACCTGCCAGTGGTCAATATCGAGTGATACGCGGCGCCTCATGGGGTAATAGCGGCGTCTCCCTCCGTTCCACCAACCGCGATGGAGGCGATCCAAGATTCGTCAATATCAGCTTCGGATTTCGTTGCGCGCGTTCGGCGCCATGAAGGATGAAAAATTGCCGCACAATTTATGTGTTGGCATTTTTCGTTATAGCAATGTGTCACCCTCCCGAAGGACACACCTGCACTTGCGTCAGGTGCAAGTGTCGGCACGATGTGATCGAAGCCAAGGGGGGATTCTTCGGCGCTTGGTCTCGATACGCCGTCTGGCGACGGCTGCTCGACATCAGCGGCTTACATCTCGTGCGTAAACCTCACGTATCACGTTTGTAAATCTCACATGACTCTTTGGAAACACCATCGCAGCGCCCTTTCATGATCTTCCCGCACCCTCCATCTTCAACAGCCAAGCCTTGGTTTTCAATCCACCTTTGCCGCCGTAGCCATGAAGTTTGCCATCCGTGCCGATTACACGATGACAAGGAATTACTAATGGCATTGGATTCGTTGCGTTGGCGCGTCCCATCGCACGAAAGGCTTGCGGATGTCCGATCAGCGCGGCGATGTCGGCGTAGGTGCGTGTCTCGCCGTAAGGGATGGAAAAGACCGCTCGAAGCGCGTCCCGCTGAAAGTCGGAAGAAAGAATTGACCAATCAATCTTCAAATCAAATTCCCGGCGTTTGCCCATCAGATATTCTTTGATTTGATGAACCACGGCAGCCGCTTGCTTCGGCGCATATTCGATTTCAGATTTGGTCTGCTTGCGAACGGCGCGCTCAAAGCTGGTTCGCGAAATCCCGAAGTCTACTCTCACTAGTCCACGCGAAGAAATGGCCGCCCACACTTCTCCGAGCGGAGTTGGTTTGAGATTGCCAATCAGAATGGTTTGTTTGTTCATATTTTTATCTCGACTTACAATGCGCGTCGCGCCTTAATCGACCAGAGAATACCGATTCGTTAAAGTGCGACGCGCTTCCAATCTCAAAAACGATTACACTTCTGCAAGATGTCGGATGATCGTAGAGAAAGCGTAGGTTTTGCGTCAAGTAGGATTTGGGTAGAGATGGTAGGATATCCATTGTAAGGTGATTTCTCTTCTCCTCCTTTCAATGAGAGTCGCGGTCGGCGTCCGCGGCTCTCTCACTTTAAAAGAGGGTAGTCGAAGTATAATCCGCGTCACTCCGCTTTGAGAGGAAAATATGAATACACAAATCACCATTATCGGCCTTGGACAAATCGGCGCATCCATCGGTATGGCGTTGAAGGACAATAAAAACATCAAAAGGGTTGGCTGTGACAAGGACGCGGCAGTTGCCAAAGCCGCGCAAAGCCTGGAAGTTGTTGATGAAATCAAAGGTCTACCAGCGGCGGTGAAGGACGCGGCGATTGTCGTGTTGTGTTTGCCGCTCAGTGAAATCCGCGAAACATTGAGGAGCATCGGTCCCTGGCTTGCGGAGAATGCCATCGTGATGGATACGGCGCCGATCAAGAGCGGAGTGACCCAATGGGCCAGGGAATTCATTCCAACGGGACGCTTCTATGTCGGACTGGTGCCGGGTATCCGCTCCGATTACATTGCTTCGCTTGAGTTTGGCCTGAACGCCGCCGAGCCTGATCTATTTAGAAAGGGAATCTTTGCGGTGGATGTTCCTCAAGGCACGCCTGAAGAAGTGGTGAATTTTTCTATGGACTTTTGTCGCCTGCTCGGTGGAAAACCCATGCTGACCGATATGCTCGAATCGGACGGGTTGATGACATCGGTACATGTGCTTCCGCAACTGGCTGCGGCGGCATTACTTAACGCTACGATCGGTCAACCTGGCTGGCAGGAGGCGCGCAAACTCGCGGGACGTCCGTTCGCGGGCGTGACCAGCGGCATGGCGTATCACGATGATGCAGCTTCATTACGTGATGCGGTTTTGGCAAATCGAACCGGCACCGTTCATGCTCTCGATACTTTGATGGCGGCGCTCAAAGGATTGCGCGATGATATTGAACAGGGAAACGAAGAGGGTGTGTCGGAACGTCTGATTGAAGCAGGGAAAGATCGCGAAGCCTGGCTGGATGAACGCGAACAGGCTGTCTGGTTGAAGGAGGGCGGCAATCAGGAAGATGTGCCGAGCTTCGGCCAGCACATTGGACAAACAATATTTGGAAGCACAGTCTTCGAGCGAAATGCGAAAACTAAAAAGAAGAAATAAAATTCCATGCCGTGTTATTGCTATATCGTTGAATGTTCGGATGGGACATTTTATACCGGCTGGACGACGGATCCCGAACGCCGCGTCAAAACGCACAACGCCGGACGCGGCGCTCGTTATACAAAAATGCGCCGTCCTGTGAAATTGGTTTATGTTGAGACACAGCCGGATCGAGTCAGCGCCATGAAACGCGAACGCGCCATCAAAACGATGACGCGCGATCAAAAAAGAAAATTGATTCAAAACGTGTAGGGGCTGAGCATGCTCAGCCCCTACAACATATTATCTGTAAGGAATTTAATCCTTGCCGCGTTTACTCAGTTGATGATCCAGTTGTAAAACTGCCGTCTCGTGTCTTTCGATCATCTCCAGGCTTGCGACAATCTCTGCGGCGTTCTTCTCCTCTTCCACCTGTTCGCTGATGTACCATTGAAGCAGAACCTGTGAAGGATAATCCTTCTCCTTCAATGCCAATTCATATAAGGCATTGATGAGACCGGTCACCTTGGCTTCATGCGCAGCGACTTCTCTGAAAAGTTCGATATCGGATTTCCAGGTAGCAGGCGGAGCATCAATTACCTTGAGCGAAACCTGTCCGCCGCGGTCAAGCAGAAAATCATAGAACTTCATGGCATGTTCGCGTTCCTCGCCTTCCTGAATGCGCATCCAATGAGCAAAACCAGACAGGTTTTTGCTCTCAAAGTATGCTGCCATGGAAAGATACAGGTAAGAGGAATACAGCTCCTTGTTGATCTGTTCGTTAATCGCGTCTTGCATTGCTTTACTGATCATACGTGCCTCCTTCTTGATTCAATTATACATCTATTTGAATTTTGGAATCTGGCATGGAAGCATGGAATTGTCACTTGCTATCCGCGCTCGCAAACCTGAAAGGGCGCAGAGCGTTGACATGACATTATCCTCGCTTCTTCAACCAATCTAACAACTTCTTCGTTGACCAGCAATTGATGACATCGTTCTTCGTCAGCCAGGCGCGACGTGCAATGGCAACGCCATAAAACAACATATCGAGGTCCGCCTCGGAATGCGAGTCTGTGTTGATGCTGATCGGGATGCCCAACTCATTTGCGCGGCGAGCATACATATCGTCGAGATCAAGGCGATACGGACTGGCGTTGATCTCCAATGCGACACCCGTTTCGGCGGCGGCATTGAACACTGCGTCCATATCCAAATCCGCGCCTTCGCGATCAGGAATCAAACGTCCCGTCGGATGACCAATGATGTCCACATGCGGATTGCGAATGGCATTGAGCACGCGCTGAGTGACTTTTTCGCGCGGCTGTCGTAACGAAGTATGCAATGAAGCCAGAACCAAATCGAGGCTGGCTAAAAATTTATCGGGGTAATCCAGCGTGCCATCGGCTTTGATCTCAACTTCGCTGGCATGCAAAATCAAAATGCTGTCGCCGAGTTTATCCTGCGTCCTCTTGATTTCCGCGGCTTGCTTTTTGTGTTCTTCCATGCTCAACCCGCCGGTGACACCGAGGCTGACCGAATGATCGGTGAACGCAATCACTTTGATGCCGCGCTTGGCGGCGGCTTGCGCCATCTCGAGCATCGTCAATTTGCCGTCGCTCCAACTGGAGTGGACTTGCAAATCGGCCTTGATGTCTTTGACTTCGATCAACTTCGGAAGTTTGTTTTGTTTTGCGGCTTGCACTTCGCCGCGGTCTTCACGTAGCTCAGGTGGAATCCATGGCAAGCCAAGCGTTTGATAAACTTCTTCTTCGGTCGCGCAAAAAATTTCCTTGCCGCCTTTTACTTTGGCAAATGAATGTTCCGATAACGATAAACCTTGATCGAGCGCAAGTTGCCGCAACTGCACATTATGATCTTTTGAACCGGTTGCATATTGCAACGCGGTGCCAAACTTTTCCGGCGGGTGCACCCAGATTTGTGCACGCATACCATCGCCGAATTCAATGGAAGATTTTGTTTCGCCTTTGCCCAGCACGCGCACCACGCCCGATAGATTCGTGAACGCTTCCATGACCGGCTTGGAATCTTTTGCCGCGACGAGAATGTCGAGATCGCCAATCGTTGACCGCATCCTTCGCAGACTGCCAGCGGGTTGCGCTTCGACGACTCCCTTCACCTTTTTGAGTTGACCAATAATCTCCTGCGCGAGCGGATAAGCGCGTCCGAGTGGAATGCGATCGGAGCGACGCGATAAAGATTCGAGTCCAGTGAGAATCGCGGTCTCGGATTTTTCTCCCATGCCCGGAAGGTCGCGTAATTTTCCGCTCTTGGCAGCCGCTTCGAGTTCCGCGAGAGTCGTGATGTTCAATGTCTTCCAAATGAGTGCAATCTTTTTTGGTCCAAGCCCCGGCACTTGCAGCCAATCCGCCAAAGAAGCAGGGACTTCTTTTTTTAGCTTCTCCAAAAATTCCAATTTGCCGGTGCGGAGCAGTTCATTAATTTTTTCAGCGATGGCTTTGCCCACGCCGGGAATCTCTTCGAGCTTGCCTTCCCTCCAGTATTCGTTGACGTCGCGCCCCAGCCCCGATAAGTTTTCCGCGGCTTTGCGATAGGCAAGCGTTTTATAAATGATCTCGCCTTTGATCTCGGACAAATCGGCGATGAGGGTGAAGGTGTCAGCCAGTTCGCGGTTGTTCATAACGATAATCCTTTTATAAATCTTTAACCTTGATCGCTACCTATTGTAAACCACTGTGATAAATTCTGCGCTCTGCTTCTCTTACTTCGGCGCAATGTTGAAACGTTATGGACATTTCTTCGTCCGTTGCTTCCGCCGTCCGTAAATTTGAACAGTCCGAATGGCGTGGAGTATAATATATCACTTATTAGTATGACTCAAGAATTGTTAGTGTTAAGTTGTTGGCAATATAGCGAAGGAGGTGGAACTTCACAAATTCACTATTTCAATCTAAACCAAATCCCTTCAATAAATATCCAAACGCATCCATTCATTTGGAGGAGAAAATAATATGTTAAAAAAACGCTTGATGATTGTCCTCGGTCTCGTGATTGCCCTCAGCATGGTGCTTACGGCATGCGGACCGACTGCTACGCCAGCTCCCACTGCCGCCCCTGTCGCACAAGCTACAGCTACTCCACGCCATGGCGGCTGGCTGGATGAGATTGATGTTTCAGTGGTTTCCCAAGATTCGGTGCTTTCACAGCTCCAAGCTGGTGCGATCAATGCCTATACTTTTGGTCTTTCTTCAAGTCAGTTATCTGCCCTAAAAAGTTCGGGACTGAGCTATGAACCGTTTTATGGCGCCAGTTACTCTCTCATTCTTAACCCCGCAAAGCTCAAAGATCCCAATTCCCTGAACCCACTCTCCGACGCCAAAATCCGTGAGGCGTTGAATTGGCTGGTCGATCGCAATTACATTAATCAAGAAATATATGGCGGCGGCTCCCTGCCCAAGTACCTGCCGCTTGCCACACAATTGGTGGACTATACCGGCGTGATCGATGTGGCGCGCGGGCTGGAGACGGAATATGCCTATAACCCTACAAAGGCCAAACAGGCGATCACGAATGAGATGACCACTCTAGGCGCCACACAGGATTCAAATGGGAAATGGCAGTTCAAAGGTAAGCCGGTCACTTTGATTTTCCTGATCCGCCCCGACGGCGATGGGACACGCAAGCCCATGGGCGATTACGTTGCGAACCAACTTGAAAACGTCGGCTTCACAGTGGATCGCCAATACAAGAAAGCATCTGAGGCAGCGCCTATTTGGCAGCAAAGCGATCCAGCCGAGGGTCAGTGGGAGCTTTACACTGCTCAATGGGGCGCGCCGGGATTGACGCGCGATGAAAGGAACGAGTTCCAGCAGATGTATGCTCCGGACAGCCAGCAAAGTCTTCCGCTTTTCCTTGCCAATACTGGCATTGATCCCACCTTCCAGAAGCTTGCCGATGATCTCGCAAACGGTAATTATGCAACTCTGCAACAACGGCATGACATGATGGCTCAGGCTTTGCCCTTAGCCCTGAAGGACTCGCTGCAAATCTGGCTCATCGATGGGCTTGCCTATGCAGTGCAGCAAAAGGATGTAGTGGTTACAAATGATGTCGGCGCGGGTGTTGAGTCATCTGACATGAATCCTTTCAATATGCGCTTTGCCGATAAGGTGGGCGGCACGTTGAAGATCGGCACGAATGACCTGTTCACCGAGCCGTGGAATACCGTTGCTGGCAGCAACTATGGCTGGGATACGGCGGTCATGAAAGATACTTCCAGTGGTAGTGATATATCCGGTGCAGGTGGCCTGGTTGGCGATCCTTTCACTGGCCTGGCCTGGCCTCAGCGTATTGCCACCGCAGAAGTGACGGTTCAGACCGGTTTGCCGGTCAGCAAAACCCTTGATTGGGTGACGCTAAAAACCGCAGATAAGATTACCCCTCCAGCGGATGCCTGGATTGATTGGGACGCCAAGGCCCAAAAATTCATTACTGTAGCGGATGGCTTGAAGGCAGACGCCGCGATCAACCAAGTTAACGCCAAAGCGCAGGAATTGGCCGGTGCCCTGGACTTGAAATCGATCATGCCAGCGCCGACCTCACAACCGGTCGCAACTTCGGCAGCGACTCCCTCTGCCACTGAAACACCCGCACCGTTATCTGCCGGTGCTCAACCTCTGGTTAAACTTGTGACAGATTTGGCTGCATTTTATACCCAGACAACAGGAGTGTCTGTGGATGTGCAGTCTGCATTGAAATCCCCAGATACCATAACCAGCTTCGAAGCGGAAGTCGCCAAGGTAGCTGCCATGACTTCAGATGCGGATAAACAAAAAGAACTTGCATCCTTTGCGGTTTCATTCGTAGGCGGTCTGGATACAACGGGCTACTATACACGCGGCACCGTAGATTATTCAACGGCCAAGATCAAAAGCGTTGTCACTTACCCGCCTGACTTATTCCAAAAGGTAAAGTGGCACGATGGCAGCCCCTTGTCGGTTGCTGATTTCATCATGCCGTCCATTGAGACTTTTGAACGCGCCAATCCGGCCAGTAAGATCTATGATGCCTCTTCGGTTCCATTTTTCCAGTCTACTTTCCCGACGAGCAAGGGCTTCAGAATCACGTCAACGAATCCACTGACCATAGAATCCTACAGTGATCTATATAACGCCGATGCTGAGTTGGATGTAGTGAGCGGCTGGCCGACCTCCCCTACCGGCCTCCAGGGTGAAAACAGCTGGGATGTGCTGGCGATCTCCAATATGGCAGAGGCCGACGGCCAGTTGGCTTACTCGCCGGATAAGGCGGATGCCAACAAGGTCGACCAAACCAGTTGGGTCGGTGGGCCAAGCCTCGCTATCCTTTCCAAAGAATTGGATACAGCCTCCAGCCAGACTTTGATCCCGTACGCGCCGACGATGAGTCAATATATTACAGCCGACGAAGCTAAGACTCGCTATGATAATCTGAAGAAATGGTATACCGATCATGGCACTTTTTGGATTGGAACTGGGCCATATTACTTGGATAAAGTCTTCACCACAGAGAAGACTCTTGTTCTGAAGAACAATCCAGATTTCCCCGATCTATCCGATCGATGGGCCAGTTTCAGCCAACCTAAACTCGCGAATACCCAGATGGATGGTCCGAGCCAGGTCAAGGTTGGTGCTCCCGCCACCTTTGATGTCAATGTAACATATAATGGGAGTCCATATGCAAAGTCCGATATCAAGGAGGTCAAATACCTGCTCTATGATGCAAACAACGCGGTGATCGCCAGCGGCGCAGCCAATGCGGTTGCGAATGGCCATTATCAGGTTGTGCTCACTTCGGATGTGACCACAAAATTGAGCGCCGGTTCTTACAAGTTAGAAGTAGCCGTTGTTCCGATCCCTGTCGCGATCCCGTCATTTAGTTCTACGGACTTTGTTGTGGTTCCGTAGCCTATCCAAATGCAGTAAGAAAGCAGGGGCAAGGTGTTTACCCTTGCCCCTGCATGTGTTTACTGCTCTTGCCTTATCTTGAACCTGATCAAATCTTTTGTCGAGCTAAAACCCAAATGCCGATTCAAATCGCGATGCAGTATTCAGTCACAATTGTGAGGTAATTTATGGAAACACCCACCCACCCTACTTCGGAAGCATCCAAGAGAACTGCTTCCAGCAGCACATTCTTTCGCGTGACGAGATACGCCGTTGTCAGATTGCTCACTCTGTTTGTGACTGTCGTGATTGGAATCTACTTGACGATTCTGATCGCCAATATGGGCGGGTATGTTGACGAGATCATGAAAAATGACATCCGTGAGCGCGTCAACGCGCAGTTCGCAAACAATGCCGCCTCCCAAAAGCTGAGCACGGATGCACGTAAACAACTGATCTANNGGCGGTTCGCAATCTTGAGTTTCTCAAAAATGCGCTCACCATGAATTTAGGCCGCGCTTTGAACATGACCAGTGACAGCGGTTCGAAGGATGTACGCCTCATTATATTGGGCCGGCTGCCTGCTACTCTTTTGTTAATGGGAGTTTCAGAATTATCCTTGTTTTTTGTCAGCGTTTTTCTTGCGCTTTCTTTATCCCGCCGTTATGGCAGTTGGTGGGATAAGATCACGATTACACTTTCACCGACCTCGGCTGCGCCACCATGGTTTTATGGAATTTTCTTTATCCTGATTTTTGCAGCTCTCCTGCGAGTGCTTCCCTTTGGAGGAATGACCGACTCGCCGCCGCCCTCGAATCCCATTGATTTTGCACTCAATGTTCTCAAGCATCTGATCCTTCCCGCCTCGTCATTGGTTATCAGTTCGCTTTTCTTGAGTATCTACAATTGGCGCACTTTTTTCTTGATCTATTCCAGCGAAGATTACGTGGAAATGGCTAAGGCCAAGGGCCTGCCTTCGCGCGATGTGGAACGACAGTACATCTTGCGTCCGACGCTGCCAACCATTATTACCAATTTCGCACTGACATTGATCGGTCTGGTTGGGGGAGCGATTATTACGGAAACGGTGTTCCTGTGGCCGGGATTGGGCCGTACTTTGTACGAGGCGATTGGGCTATATGATACGCCTGTGATTGTAGGTACGACCATCATTTATGCGTATTTGCTGGCAATTACCGTATTCCTGCTTGACTTTATCTATGCACTTGTGGATCCGCGCGTCAAAATAGGCGGCAATTAACCATGAATACTCTGAAGAGTTCCTTTCGGGAGATCCTGCGTTATCCTTCGGCCATTGTGGGATTGATCATCATCTTTTTGTTGGTGCTCACCTCTATTTATGCGATGATCAAGATTCCGTATAGCGAGGCAATCCGCTTGTGGCGTGGCGGGGAAGATGTATGGTATCAAAATCCCAAGTTTGCACCGCCAGCTTGGATCAATTTCTTTTCTTCTAAAAAATTACCCGAATCTTTTGTGGCGAATACGGCCGATGGCAGCATGAGTAAGACCGTCACTCCGGGTGCCCAAGATACCGGCACTATTAACATTTCTTATTCATTCGATTACAACTTCGACAGTCCCCCTCAAGAGATGATTCTGTATTTCACCTCGAAATACACAAACAAGCAGCCTTTCGCGTCTGTGGCTTGGCTTACTCCGGATGGCAGAAAGATACGAGTTGATGATTTTGGCGTTTCCAAGGATCAGACCTTGCGATTCTCACAAGATCAGAGATTACAACAAAGATTGAACGGCGCAGACCCCATGCAAGCTTTGTTCGAGGATTCGGCGACGGGGGCCATTATAAAAGGAAAATATCAGTTGCAGATTTTGGCTACGACTTTCGAGCAGGGCTCAGATCTTGATGCTGAATTTGTCTTTCAAGGTCAGGTATATGGGCTGGCCGGTACGGACCAGGCACGCCGCGACTTGATGGTGCCGCTATTGTGGGGAACACCAGTCGCTTTGGCATTTGGGTTGATTGCTTCGCTTGGCACGCTTGTTCTCACGATGGTGATAGCCGCCATCGGTAGTTGGTATGGCGGCTGGGTGGATGAACTGATCCAGCGTATTACAGAAATCAACTTGGTGTTACCATTCCTCTCGATCCTGATCATGATCGGCACGTTTTACTCCCGAAGTATTTGGGTGATTCTGGGTGTGACAGTTCTCCTGAGCATTTTTACTGGTTCTATTAAAAGCTATCGTGCCATCTTTCTCCAGGTGAAAGAGTCCATGTTTATTGAAGCGGCGCGTGCCTACGGCGCCAGCGATTTGCGCATTATCTTTCTTTATCTTATTCCGCGCATGATTCCCCTCTTGATTCCCGGACTGGTCTCCTCTGTGCCTTCATTTGTATTCCTTGAGGCATCACTAGCCGTGCTGGGTTTGGGCGATCCCGTTTTGCCGACTTGGGGAAAGGTGATCAATGATGCAGATATGAATGGCGCGCTTTACAAAGGATATTACTATTGGATTCTTGAACCAGCAGTCTTGTTGATGATAACGGGTTTTGGCTTTGCGATGCTTGGATTTGCCTTGGATCGCATCTTCAATCCACGACTGCGGGATATTTAGCCCATGACGCAAAATCATAAAATTCTCCGCATTGAAGACCTAGTGCTGTATTTCAAGACTACTCATGGACCCGTTCAAGCAGTGGACGGCGTAAATTTCGAACTCGCATCTAATCGCGCGGTTGTTATCCTCGGCGAATCTGGGTGCGGCAAGACTTCGCTTGCCAAAGCCATTTTGCGGCTCCTGCCTCGTAACGCGGGGACCTATTCTGGACACGTATATCTGGATGGCAAGGATGTGATGCTGTTGAGCGAGGAAGAGTTCCGCCAGAATGTCCGCTGGGCAGCCATCTCCATGGTTCCACAGGCTGCCATGAACGCGCTGAATCCCGTGATCCGGGTGGGTGAGCAGGTGGCCGAACCTGCTAGTGTGCATCTTGGTGTGGACAAAAAAGA
>PLNY01000356.1 GCA_003141915.1 Anaerolineae bacterium
CATTGAGGCCTTGGGCAAATTTGCCGTCATAGAGACGGCAGGTATTGCTGTATCTCAGTCCGTTATAAGTATGGATATCCGACGCGTGCTGTTCGCAGATGGAATCAAAAACGGATGGCAGGAAAAAAGGAAGCGGCGGCGAAAAAAATTCACTGGTATCGTTGAAGGTCGGCAACCGGTCTGGTAGAACCTGAATGTAATTTAAATTTTGGACGACATCATATCCCACTTTTGGATAATGCAGGATCGCGTTGGTCAGAACAATGATATTGACGACCAGGCAGAGGGACAGGATGATGGGATCTATTCTGCCGTTATAGCGAAACAGATTTAGGAATCTGTTAATCAGAGATTCTTTTTTCACATTCAGCTCGATTGAAAAATATTATTTGGCAACCTTGTCCAACAAATGGACTCTGCTTGATGGATTTTGAGCTATCGAAAGTTTAATTCCTTCTCAGCCAGCGTGACGGCTTCTTCGAAAATCTTCAGGCCTTCATCGATCTCAGCCTTGGTAATGCTCAAGGCCGGCGCGACGCGTATCACGCTTTTGCCGCAGCCAAGCGTGAGCAGGCCGCGCTCGAATGCCAATTCGACCACGCGGTCAGCGAGCTGTTTGGCCGGCTCTTTCGACTTGCGGTCGTTGACGAATTCCACGCCGATCATCAGGCCTTTACCGCGCACATCGCCGATGCTTGGATGGCGCGCCTGGATTTCCTCAAGCGCCTCAATGGTGTATTGGCCGACCTCCGCCGCGTTGGCGAGATATCCGTCGTGGATTAATTCAATGGTTGCAAGCGCTGCTGCGCAAGACAGCGGATTTCCGCCATAGGTGTTGCCGTGCGAGCCGCGTTCCCAGTCCATCACCGACTGGCGCGCAATACACGCGCCGAGCGGCATACCGGAAGCGATTCCTTTCGCGGCGGTGACAACATCCGGTTCGATTCCAAAATGTTCGATAGCCCACCATTTGCCGGTGCGGCCCATGCCCGATTGAACTTCATCCATGATCAACAGGATGCCATACTTATCGCATAACTTTCTCAGAGCCGGATAAAAACCGGGCGGCGGGACAATGTATCCGCCTTCGCCTTGAATCGTTTCGACAAGGACGCCTGCCACTTCGTCGGGCGGCAGGATGTGCCCGAGGATTTGATCTTCGATATATCGGACAACGGTTTCGCCGTAATCTTCGCCGCTCTTTCGATCCAGTACCGGCCGATATGGATTTGGAAACGGCGCGTGAACCACGCCATTCATCAATGGATAGAAACCGCCGTGGTAGGAAGGTTTGCTGGCGGTAAATGTGACGGCGCCCATCGTCCGTCCGTGGAATGCGCCGGTGAAGCCGATGAAGTTGGATCGGCCGGTATGATATCGCGCCAGTTTGATGGCGGTCTCGACCGCTTCCGTTCCGGAGTTGGTCATGAATGAAACCGCCGCTTCGTTGAAGGGCGCAATCTCATCCAGCTTTTCCGCCAACTCAATCCACTTGACGTGATAAAAATCGGATGAGATGTGCAGGAACTGTTCGGCCTGTTCCTGAATCGCTTTGACTACTTTCGGGTGCGCGTGGCCGGTGGAGTTCACCGCGATGCCGGCCATAAAATCGAGGAAGCGGTTGCCGTCCACATCCCAAACTTCCGAACCTTTGCCGTGATCCATCACAAGCGGATAACTGCGCGCATAGGACGGTGAGATCACCGACGAGTCGCGCTTGATCAATGCGCGGGCTTTTGGCCCGGGTAATTTCATGGGTTCCATCACAAACTCCTTATCGCCTCGCCTGTAAAAAGACTTCTGCCAGCGTGCGCGCGCCGAGCAACCCGGCATCGTCGCCGAGCGCAGCCATCTCGATCTTTAGATTTTCCAAATAGCGCGGATAAAAAACTCTTGTTTGTAGACTGGCCCGGAATGAATCAAACAATAGTGGACCGACTTGAGAAACGCCTCCGCCAAAAATAATGATGGATGGATCGAATGCAACCAAGAAATTTGCAACGGCGATGCCAAGATATTCTCCCGCGCGGCGATAAGCGGATACGGATAACTCGTCACCTTTAGAGGCCGCCTCGGCCACTTGCCGGGCGTCGAGATTCGGATCACGCTTCAAACTCGACTTTGCACCGGCTTCCAATTCTTTGAGCACATACTTAACGATTGCTGGTCCTGATGAAAAAGATTCGAGGTGGCCGTTGAATCCACAGGAGCAGGGCGGACCATCCGGATCAACGATCGAATGTCCAAGCTCGGCGGCGAGACCATGATAACCCTGCAGAAGCTGGTCGTTGACCATGACTCCGCCTCCAACGCCTGTGCTGATCGTCAAGTAAAGCACATCGTGATGTCCCTTCGCCGCGCCATATTTCCACTCACCAAGACAAGCCATGTTTGCATCGTTGTCCAAATAGGCCGGCACGCCGAAATGCTCGGAGAGTTTTGGCGCGAGCGGAAAATTATCAAGCTGTTTGATGTTGGGCGTGGAAAGCAAACAACCAGTATACGGATCCAGAGGTCCCGGTGATGAAACGCTGATTGCATCCACTTTCTGGGTATGCGGCCAGACCTCTTCAATGGCTTTCACCATGCGGTCGAAAACGCCAGGCTCGTTTGCAAGTGTATTGGTGCGTTGATAGGCGCTTGGCTTGAATTGTTCAGATTCGTAAGCGGCGGTGCGGAGATGCGTCCCGCCAATGTCCACAGCGATGATTGTTCCCATGGGCGCAATTATACCGTACGCCAATCATCGCAACGGTACTGGAACCTTTAATGGCAGCACCACCGTAAACTTAGTTCCCCGATTGACTTCACTTTCCAATTCAATCGTGCCGTTCATGATGGAAGCCAGCTTGGCGACGATGGATAATCCGAGACCAAAGCCCGCTTGCTTGATCATCTCCGGGCTTTGAACCTGTTCGAATGCTTCAAAGACCCGCTTCTGCGCCTCGACCGGAATCCCGACTCCGGTATCTGCAACCTGGATTGCCCAATGGCTTTCATCTTGCCGCAGAAAGCGAACATCGACCGATCCTTTCTCGGTAAACTTGACGGCATTATTCACCAGGTTGAGCACAATTTGCCGCAGCCAGAATTGATCCCCGACGATTTTCGGCGGCAGGCCCGGTTCAATATATTGCGTGAACAATAATCCTTTTTTGTGTGCATGAAAATTCAGGGTGGACATTAACGGCCCGAGGATTTCCTCCACGTCAAACGGAAACTCGCGCAAGACGATCTTGCCGGTTTCGATCTGTGCCTGGCCGACCAGATTGTTGATGAACGAAAGCAATTGATTGGCGCTGTCGAGAATCTCCGATGAGGCTTTCTCCTGCTCTTCTGTGACGTTTCCCAGCGTGCCATCATGCATCATTTCGGCATAACCGATAATCGCTCCCAGCGGCGCGCGCAGATCGTGTCCCACGCTGGCCAGTAATTGAGTCTTCAAGCGGCTGGCTTCCATGCTCTGTTCCTGTGCCTGCTTCAGTTCGGTGATGTCGCTAATAAGCAGGACGCGTCCGTTGCGTTTCCCGTTTTGGTCGAACAGGGAGGTGGTCCGCAAACTGAACGTGAGTTTATCCGTACCCAGTTCAAAGGCGATTTCCTGATTGATTTCTCCCATCGGATTCGCGGATCTCCAATCGTCCCACTTTGGCAGAAGGGTGCAGATCTCGCGTCCGAGCAGATTTCCTGTATCCTGAAAAATGTATGTGCCCACCGGATTGATATCTGCGATGCGTTCCTTATAATCCAGCACAATCACGCCATCCTTCATGGCATTGAAGACCGAACTGTGCGCCACCGGCTGAATGTCCATGAAGCGATAGCGCAGGAAGCTGACCGATATGGCGACATTGGCAAAGGTCAGCGCAAGCGGTGTGAGATCAATGCTGGGGAATGGGCTGAGGCCGCTGATGTAGATGATATTTGCCGCCCACGGGAAAAGCATCCCTGCCAGCATGATCCCTGCTTGATAGCTGTATAAGCCTTGTCCGCGGATCGCAATTTGCAGAAAGGAAATCATGGCCAGCAATATTAGGATATATAGATACGCGGTCAGGATCAAAAGACCGACGCCGTGTGTCACGTCAAGCGGGCCAAAAGGCAGGTCGTTCGTAAAGCGGATATTCGTCCAGATTTGATGATGCGATTCGTTGGTTAGCGCCAAGAGAAAGCCCAATAGAGCTGGAGTCAGAAGCAGAATAAGCCGCGGAAACGTGAGCCACGCACCGCGTCCGCTGAAGTACATGGCAAAGATAAATATCCCAACCGCCACGAATGGAATTCCGATATACTCCATTTTTGCCCAGAAGATTTTTTCGGCCATGTCCGTTCGGATGATCTCCATGGCATAGGTCAGCGACCATTCTGCGACACAAGCGACCGAGATCATCAAGCCATATGCGCCCGGCGTGGCACGCAAGGCCCAGATCCGAAATAGAAGCAGGCAGGCGATGATGGCGCTTCCGACCAGGATAATAACATACGCAATGTAGGAAGAGTACAGTGACATGGCGGGTATATTTTAGCCCAAATGATGCGGTCGAGTGTTTTATTTTCATTCCGGTTTTTTGCTGGCGAACCGCTGAAAAGTTCCCTGAATTTTTGTCTCAGCAATATAGGACAAATA
>PLNY01000242.1 GCA_003141915.1 Anaerolineae bacterium
ATTGATTTCCAATTTTCGGACTCGATTTGCTTTTGAAGCTTCACTGATAACTTATGCGCTTCTTCCTCCGCTTTGAGCGGATCGCCGTTTCGATATTCCAATCTCACAAGTCGGCTGAACGGCGGATAACCCAGCCGTTTGCGTTGATCCAATTCATGTTGATAAAAACCTTTTACATCATGCAGCGCCGCGGCTTGGATCACATAATGCTCCGGTGCAAATGTTTGCAACACAACGCGTCCGCCAAGCGACGAACGACCGGCGCGTCCCGCGACTTGAGTCAACACTTGGAAGACTCTTTCCGCTGCAAATGGATCGGGCAAAAAGAGTCCCACGTCCGCCAGCACAATGCCAACTAATGTGACGCGCGGCAAATCGAGTCCTTTGGCAAGCATCTGTGTGCCGATCAACACATCTGCGCGGCCTGCCGCGAAATGACTCAAAATAATTTCATGCGCGTCCCTTTGCCGTGTCGTTTCCCAATCCCATCGCAAGGTGCGCGCCTTTGGAAATAATGCTTGCACTTCGGCTTCCACTTTTTCGCTTCCCAATCCATAGGCGCGGATGTTCGCACCGTTGCATTCAGGACATCGCTTCGGCATCTGGCGCTGATAGCCGCAACGATGACATAATAATTTTTCGCTGGACGAAACATGATAGGTCAGCGGCGTATCACAACGCGGGCATTTCATTACATAACCACAATCACGGCAAAAGACATACGTCGCAGTGCCGCGCCGATTCAAAAACAAAATGCCTTGTTCGCCGCGCTTCAATGTTAAAGAAAGTGCATCGGTCAATTCGCGGCTAAAGATTTCGCGGTTGCCTGCTTTCAATTCTGCGCGCATGTCCACGATATGAATTGGAGGCAAATCTAATCTCTTGGCGGAATCCGTTACCGGTTCCGACGCGATGCGTTGAGTCAATTCCAAGCGGACACTTTCCCCGGCTTCAGCTTGATAGCGTTGAACAATGCTCGGCGTCGCTGATCCCAAAATGCAAACGCATCCGCTGATGTGCGCATACATTTGTGCGGCATTGACCGCCTGATAAAACGGTGGCTCGGATTGATAATACGAATCATCATTGCATTCATCCGCGACGATTAGACCGAGATCCGGCAGAGGCGCAAAGAGCGCGCTGCGCGGACCGATGATAATCTTTAACATTCCATTGCGAGCGCGTCGCCATGTGTCATAGCGTTCGCCATCGGAAAGTCTGGAATGAAGGAGACCGACTTGGCCTGGAAAACGCGCCAGAAAACGTCGAACGATTTGCGGCGTGAGAGAAATTTCAGGCACGAGAATAATGGCTTGTTTGCCGCGACGAATGGCTTCTTGCGCGGCGCGCAAATAAATTTCGGTTTTGCCTGAACCAGTTACGCCATCCAACAAAAATGGTTTGACCGCTTTGCCCTCTGCGCATTGACGAAAACCTGACTCGATCTTTTGCCAGGCGCGTTGCTGTTCATCCGTCAGGATCAATTCCCTATTCACTATTCCCTGATTACTGATCTTCTCCAGCGGATCGCGCCAAATTTCTGTCTCACGCAAAAGGATGAGTTCGCGTTCAGCGAGCTCCTGAAGGTCAGAAAGATTGCATCCGCTTTCGGCATAAACCCATGAGACATTGACTGCATCGGGAACGCGCTCGAGGAAACGCAACGCTTTTTGCCTGCGCGTCCGCGTGGCATCTGTGTTACCCAAATCATCCATCGCGGCTTCCGCGATTTCGGGCGCGACCGCCAACTGCGCGGTGCGGACAAACTTTGGTCGAACGCTGGCAGGAGGCAAAATGGATTGAGATGATAAGACACCGCGCTTGACAAGAGCTTGCGCGGTCTTGCGCCAATCCACTTTTGAAAAATGACGATCAATCTGGCGGCCGCGCAAAGAACCTTTATCTTTCAATAACTTTAACAGTCGAGAAGCAATGGTTGATAATTCGATATTGAATATTTGGGAATCAGGCGTTGATTCGCGGATTGAAAATAATGTGTCCGTTTGCTGATTGAGTCCGGGCGGCAAGAAGAGTCCGATGATGGATGCCAGTGGTGAAAGAGTTGACTCAGCTAATGATTCAGCGAATGCAATTTGTGATGAAGTAAGAACCGGATTGGGGTCAACCGGTTCGATAATTTCTTTTGTTTGCGCGACGGATGGATGCTCAATAAATCGAATCACAACACCTTGAACTGTTTTATTTCCAAACGGTGCAATGACAAGATCCCCAACGCCGACGCGTCCCGCGAGAGGTTCGGGGATGGCATAATCAAAAACGCCCGCAATGGACGGGACGTTAACGGCAACTTGCACGAAAGAGTTCATGAGATTCTATTTAGTTTTTAGAATCGCCGCCGCGCCATAACCAACGACGCCGCTGTAATCGCCGGTCACATCGCCGGAGGTGGCGTGATTCAAAATCTTTACAGTATCTGCGCCGAGTTCTTTGCAAGCCCATAGCACCGCCGTCAGCGCGCCGAGACCGCAGGCGAAACCTTTATCTTCGCGTTCCGCCTCGAACGCGCCCATCGGATCAAAGGCTTCAATCTTGGAAAGCATCACGTTGTCAAATGCCAAAGCCGATTCTTGAGTGTAATAATGCGACAGGTCTGTGCTGGCAACGAGAATTGCATTTTTTCCTTGCAACACTTTGGCCAGAGCTTTGCCTAATGCTTGAGAGACACGCGGTTCCACCGCGCGAACCATGATGGGTAATAACTTCCATTCGGATTTCAGTGCACGTTGCAAAAATGGCAATTCAATTTCAAGCGAATGTTCCGGGTCATTGGAGATGCGTGTCAAGCCGAAACCAAGCGATGATTTCAACAATGTATTCAACTCTTGAACGGAAACATCATCAATGGGAATCGTACCGAGCGGCGTGGCATACGCGTCGTACGCGGACGTGAGCAGGGGCGCGTTATGGAGATTGTGGAATGGCGATAAAACGGCGACCAAATCCGGGGTCCGGCCGCGCAGCGCTGCAAATGCGTATCCGGCAACGGGACCTGAATATTGATGTCCGGCATGAGGCGCAACTACGCCGATCACTTCTCCGCGAAGTTCCGGCAGTTGCGTGTGGTCGAGGTAAGAGTCAACACTGCGGACAAGCGCTTTCGGCTCGCCTTCATACCACTGACCGGCTATCGGGGAAGGACGCACATGGAGATTTGTACTCACAAAATAATTGTAGCACAAACAACAGAAGGAGAATCAACTCAAACAGATTGATTTTTTAAGGTAGTCAATTAGGGAACCGTATAGCTCGCTGTCACTTGATCGAGGATGTTGAAGTATTGGCTTTTATAATTGTTTTTCCATTCCACCGTAAAAATAAGAAAAGTGGTTTGGTTTCGGACTTCGATAAATGAAATGCCCGATGCATCCATAGAAGCCGATGACCAACTCAAACGCTCACTGCCATCATTCTCCATGTTCGTATCGCTGATCGTGATGGAACCAGTCTGACCATTCGTACTAAAATATTTATCCAGCAAGTTCAATGCAAACTGCGCATTGGTCGAACCGGAAATCGGCGTGCCATCATCGTAGGCGATATTTTGAATCACAGCATTGCCATCAGGCGATGTAAATGTATCCATATAATAATGACTGCCTGAAGACGGATCATGTTTCCAATCCTTCGGCAGTTGGATTTGATAATACTTGTTCTGATCGGTGAACATGGTCAGGTTGCTGGCGGGAATTGCTGGCGTCGGCGTAATGCTGGTGCAACTAACAGCAAGGAGAAGAATTACCAAAGAAAAAAATCGGAAGTTATTTAATTTCATTTTCACGTAAAACTATTTGTGTGGCGCGAAACGCGAGCGGCGGCAGATTGGATCGCTTGAACCATCCAACTTGATCGGCATCATCGCAAGCTTGAGACACGCCGGAGATAAATTGCGCGGCATAAACAATGATGAAGTCGGCACCGCGCGGATGTTCGCGTCCGGCAACCACATTCAGCACCCGCGTCACGCGGACCGTCAGGCTGGTCTCTTCCAAGCATTCCCGTTCTGCGGCTTGAGCCGGATCTTCACCCGCGTCGACGAAACCGGCGGGCAGAGTCCACAGTCCACGAAACGGTTCATTGACTCGTCGCACCAACAACACGCGTCCATCCTGTTCCACCAAAACCGCCGCGGCGACTTTCGGATCGGCGAAATGAATCCATCCGCAGTTTGGACAAACCGCGCGAAGTTTATGAAACTTTTCTTGTAAGTTTGTTTTTGTTCCGCAGCGCGGACAAAAATTTATTT
>PLNY01000151.1 GCA_003141915.1 Anaerolineae bacterium
AATGTTTACCGGCTGATTATTTGATGCTTTTGTGGCTGAAGGACGGCGTTTAGGTACAACAAGATTATAAATATCGGATGGAGTCTGTGAATTTCCTGCCGAACCAACCATTACATCTGTTTCAATATAGTTGTTTTGGTTTCCGTTTGTAAATGCGCGCTGATCCTGATCTGTAATATCTGGCAAGAGAGACTGAGAAGGATTCTGCACAACCGTTGGTGTCAGGCTAGAAATATCGCCTGGTCGTAGATTCATCTCTGCAGGAGATTTATAAATCACTTGCGGTGTTGTCGTAGCAATTATTGGAGTCGGACTAGGAGATATCGAAGTTGGACTAGGAGATGACTGAAGAAGCTTTTCTACAACAGGAACACCTAGACCAACAAATGCAGCAACAACGACACACGTCCCGCCGATAAGCGCTGCTATGATTGTGACCCTTTGAGAATTTGTGAGTTTGGTTTTCATAGTCTAGTATTTCAGACTTTAGCAAATGCTTTTAGTTAGCAAGGCGATATGCTTTCCTAATTACTTCGCGCTCTTGATCATCTGCCGCGCCATTTGGGTCAATTCATGTGCGGAGCGCAATGTCCCTTCGCCCACTTCGCCGAGCATCTGCGAAAGTTCCAGCAATTGCGGCTCGCCGGTGAGCCGCTCGACGCGCGTCAGCGTGCGGTTGCCCTGGATCAATTTCTGCACCTGATAATGTTCATCGCCGAAGACTGCCAACTGCGGCAGGTGCGTTACGCAAAAGACTTGATGATTGCGTCCGAGATGCCAGAGTTTGAACCCGACCACCAGACCGACTCGTCCGCCGATGCCCTGATCAATTTCATCGAAGATCAACGATGGGATTTGGTCGGCACTGGCTAAAATATTTTTCAAGGCCAGCATCAAGCGCGAAGTCTCGCCGCCGGACGCAATCTTGACCAGCGGCTTGAGTCCCTCGCCGGGATTCGGCGCGACGAGAAACTCCACGCGGTCAAAACCATTTTGATCAAACGCAACGCGCGTGCCAACGCCCTGTGCATTTTCAGGGTCACTTAACGGAATCCCGTTCGGATCGGGACGCGTTTGGAAATCCACAGCGAAGCGCGCCGCGGCCATCTTCAAATCATCGAGTTCCACTTCAATGGCTTTGCTCAATTTTCCCGCGGCGGATTTGCGTTTCTCCGAAAGCATCATCGCTTGCTTCGATACTGTTTCCAGTAATTTATTTTCTTCGGCTTCGAGCGCGCCGATGCGTTCACTTGCATTGGAAATATTTTCCAACTGTTTGCGCGCTTCCATGCCGCGCGCAATGACCGATGGAATCGAGCCGCCGTATTTACGCGTGAGATTGTGAATCAGATTCAAGCGTTCTTCGACTTCATCCAAGCGCTTCGGATTGAATTCGATCTCTTCCAAATAATTTCGCAGACTGCGAACTAAATCCGCCAGCATATCTTCGAGTGTTGCGGCTTCGTTCGCCAATTCTTCCTGCGCTTTATCAATCTTCGCCAACCCCGCCAGCGCGCGCGCGGCTTGTCCCACCAAGTCACTTGCCGCCGTAGATTCCTGCGAGCCTTCATCTAAAACTTCCAACGCTTGTTGCGCATATTGCGCCAGCGACTCGGCATTCGCCAAACGATCGCGTTCTTTTTTCAACTCTTCATCTTCGCCATTCTTTAACTTGGCGGCTTCGATCTCTTCGGCTTGGAACGTCAGCATTTCGACGCGGCGATCCGCGTCGGCTTGCGCCTGACGAATCTCATTCAACTCGCGGCGCACATTCAACAGCTTGTGATACGTCTGGCGATAATCGCTCAACGGCTTGGCAACATCCGCGTAACGATCCAGCAGACCGAGATGGGCGCGCGGGTCGAGCAGCGATAAATGCTCGGATTGTCCGTGAATATCAATCAGCGACGCGCCAAGTTCTTTAAGGAGCGACACGCTCACAGTCCGGCCATTGACGCGTGCAATGCTCCGTCCTTCACGCCGCACTTCGCGCGCCATCGTCAGATAATTCGGATCATCCAATAATTCTTCGCGCTTGAGAATTTCATCCACCGCTTCTTTTTCCGGACCCGTGAGATGGAACACACCCTCGACCATGGCCGCATCTGAATCGGTTCGGATCACGCTCACATCCGCGCGTCCGCCGACCAGCATCTCGACCGCGTCGAGGATGATGGATTTGCCCGCGCCCGTTTCTCCGGTCAGGATGATGAGTCCGTGGCCGAGCTTGAGATCAAGCTTGTCAATGATGGCGAAGTTTTGGATGTGAAGTTCGGTGAGCATTTATCCACCGATGCGAATGCCGGAGATTCGTGTATACGCGGCGGGTACCGCCATGAACAAATAAACGACTTCCCAAACCGCGGGCAGGATCGTGCCCAAGCCCAGACCCAGAGTTCCGGANNTGATGAAGCGCAAAACAAGGTTGCCGATCACTATGCCCGCGCCCGGCGCCAGGAACAGCACCAGAATTCCATAGAAGAATTGGCTGGCAAGGAACACCGCCGCACTGGCAATCCCCGAACCGATGGCGGCGACGATAAATGCAATGATGTAGTCGTACCATTTTGCCGTATCGAATTTCTTTTGATGCTCGCGCACGCAATTCTTACAGCGATAGCCGGTGGGAGTCAGCACGGCATCTTCCGCGCAGATGGGTCTCTCACAACGATTGCAACGCAAGGTCGTCGGGCGGTTGGGATGAATGTAGCAATAGAGAGTTTCGTTGGTCATTGTATGTTCCTAATTGTTTGATGCGCCGCTGGTCGAGTGGCGGCGGGACTTCGATACGGCCTTCGGCCTACTCAATCACCGCCGCCGTATCGAGACCAAGGCTAAATCCGCGGCGTATTCATGTGTGCGTTCAAGTTGCGATAAAAATATCCAGGATCGCCAAAGCGTACGAACTGCGCCGTGTATTCCGCGGCTTTGATATCCACGCGATCCTCTTCCGCCAACGGCATCGGCGCCTGACCATCCACGCTCAGAACCGTGTTCTCGCCTTTCACCATAATGCTGACCGATGAACCTTCCGAAAGAACCACGCCGCGGTCCACCGAGAGATGAGGCGCAATCGGAACGAGTAAGATGTTTCGCAGCTCGGGCGGCAGGATGGGCCCGCCCGCCGCCAGTGCGTACGCCGTCGAACCGGTGGCGGTCGAAGCAATCAAGCCATCGCAAACATATGATGTGAGCAAGCGTCCATCCACGCTGGCGGATAAATGCACCGGCCGCTGATTCTGTCCGCGGCTGACCACCGCTTCATTGAGCGCGTGCCAGCTTCCAAGCATTTCACCGGCGCGGATATGCCGGACGTACAACATCATACGATATTCGATCCATGCTTCGCCTTTGAACAAACGCTCCAGCATCTCGCGCCATTCGCCGCGCTCGATCTGAATCAAAAAACCGAGCCGCCCCAAATTGATTCCCAAAATCGGGACGCCGCACGGCGCGCACAAATGTCCGGCACGCAGCATCGTCCCATCGCCGCCGACCGCGATCAACACATCGAACTCATTATTCTTGACGCGCGTTCGAAGCTCCTCATCATAAATCGATCCATACGGTGCGTCGAAGCCTTTGGCTTTCAGGAACTCCGCGATCAAATCCGCCTCGGCGTGCGAATCAGGAACGCGCGGATACGTGACAATCACTGGCTTTTTCGGGACGAATGAGTCGGCCATATGAAATATTATACTTTGAGTTGGCGTCAAGCCAGGCTTTGGTCGCACACTTTTCTGAACCCGCATCGGCGGCAGCGCGCGGCATCCTGGTGCGAGCGTGGAACGTTGGTACGGTTTTCATCGCGCCGCATCTCGGCCAATTGATCGAGCAAAGCCGATTCGAGCTGCGGCGTGTAATCCACTGCGAAATTACGATTGGGATAATGGATGATGCCATACGGTGGACGCTTACCGTATGTCTTTTCTACCAACAGACAATAAGCAGCTAATTGGAAAATATGCGAATCATACGGCGCATCGGGAACGCGTCCGGTCTTGACCTCGACCGGAATCAGCTTCCCGTTTTGTTCGACCAAGTAATCGGGCTTGCCGGTCAAGCCGAGTTCATTGCTAAACAGCGGCTTCTCGACTTTACCCCAGGCGCGCGTGTCGGTGTAGATCACGCGTCCGCCGGGTAATCCGGCTTCGCGCCGCTGACGAGTCGATTGCCAGAAGAAAATAATGGCGATGATAAAAAGACCAAGGGCGATATAAAGGATCATATCAATCGTAGAGTCAAATAAATGACAAGCAAAATCAATGCGGCCAAAAGAAGAATCAGACTCAAAGTCCGGAGCAAACCCGCCGCCAAAACTTTTCGTCCATGCTTGCGATGAAGTTCCGTGCCGCTTGCCATCTCGGCGCGGTTTTCGGATGCCACACCTTCTTTGCGATACCACCAGGCGCGGCGGCAGTAAAGATAGGTTCCAATGTCAGAAGCGCGAAGTACGGGCGGCATGGACAGAGTATAGCACAAATTTTCTAAGCTTGCCGCAAGGTATAATCGCTGCATGTCTGACTTCAAATTCTTTCACCCCATCGAAGTGCGTTACGGCGATCTTGATCCGCAGGGACATGTCAACAACGCAAAATTTCTGACTTACTTTGAGCAGGCGCGCGGCTATTATCTTGTGCATCTTGGGCTGTTCGGCATGGACCAATCGTTCGAG
>PLNY01000123.1 GCA_003141915.1 Anaerolineae bacterium
GAAATAATTCAAAAAGCTGCTCGTGAACTCATAAAAGGGCAGCCTTATTCGCTTGCCCCAGATTTTTGAGATGATACATAAAATTGACATATTGCTTCTCGAATGATGGTGCATAAGAACAGGATGTTCATTATGAAACCCTATTGCCGTTTTATTATTGTTTTGATTGCATTGCTTCTTGCGACCTGCCAAGTGCAAGCGACTCCAATAGCTACTGAATCTCCTGCCATTACAGAAGCAGATAAAGCGCAGGAGATTATTTCAGCTACAGAAAAAGCTGCTCAGGGAATTTTGGGAGGTGATGATAATTCATATTATTTGGCCGTTGAATATGCCGCGCGTGACGCGCTTACTCGCTTTCCGAATGATCCACGTGCCGAATCTTGGAAATGGAAAATGGCGTATTACGCCATTCTTGCCGGAGACACTCAAATCGGAAATGATGTTTATATTGACTTGATTAATACCGTATTAAATAGCAGGAAGGTCGATATCGAATCTTTGCCCTCTTGGTTTCATCCAGGTGAATTGATAGATACGGGGAGAATGCCGTCGTTTGAACTTAAAGTAAATAATATTGCAACTCATGGAAATGAAAAAAAATATTTANNAATCTTCCCAGAAATATTCGACTTTATTAATTTATGATGGTTTTCCTGAAAGCGGTTACGCTCCAAATTCATATGATAGCTTGAACTGTACATTAAAAGATTTAACCAATGATGGAAACGATGAAATTGTTTTGGAAAACTACAAGGGTGGACACGTCGGATTTACTTCTTTGCGTGTTATGGATATATCTGTTACTCCCATGAAATACCTTCCTTTTGAGTCTAACAATGGCGACCAAACATTCGTTGAATATGAAAATTTAAAAGACTTTCCCGTTTTAAATGGCAAAAACCAAATGAGAACGGAAGAAGATGCTCCAAATTGCCAGGTAGGTCTTGAAAAGACTTATGAGTGGAATGGAAATGAATTTGTACCAATGGATACGGAGTTTCAAGCAGATGCCCAATATGCCCCATTAAAAAATTGTTTGGATTGGTCTTTTAATTATGCACGTGAAGTCGATGCGACTGATGGCGCCAACATAATCGATCAAGCTTTCAGCTACTATAAGCCTTTGGCAGTAGATGAGATTGACAATGAAAAACTTGATGAAATCAGAATCGATAAGGCACTGTTGTATTTATTTGCCGATCAGCCTGATGAAATGCGTATTCTTTTGCAGGATGTGATGACAAACCCGTATCAGAAAAATGGAGTTTGGACTGAACCTATTAAACAATTCTTAGGTACATATAAGAATCCCTCGGATGTTTATTTTGCATGCAGTAAATTGGTCGCTTGTGTTCCGTCAGATGGGCAAACCTGTTCTAATGATTCGCCTTGTTTGCAGGAAGCTTTTCAGTATCTGTTTAACAATGAATTTAAGAATATCCCATTAACGGATTTAGTAAAGAGTTTGCAAAATGCCGGTGTAAATGTTGTTTCATCAGGATGGATGGATTTCGATTACGATGGAAAAGATGAGCTCTGGTTTGTTGTGGTTCTGCCGGATTCAACAGATGATACTGAGTTATGGATTGCTACGGATTACCCAAACGGAATTAGCACATTCCAGGTTGGTAGGCTTCAAAGCGAGATGCCTGAATTTAGCATTCAATTGATATCCACGGGTGAAACATTTGTAAAATATTCGCCAGATTGGGCTTTCGTTTGGTCAAGAGATAATACTACAAACGAACCAATCCTTGAGTGGACAATTTATCCGGATTTACAAGAATATGTTGAAAATACAAAGCTTGCGGAAATTCGTCACGAACTTCAAGCCGGTGAAGATCCCTATACTTTATATGTCGAATATATGAACGTCAAAAAAGAATATGGCGCTAATCTGGCATTTCACTACGCGGCAAGTTATTTCGACTTTGGATATATTGCTGAATTAGTGGGCGATAAGAAAACGGCGACTGACATGTATTCGAAATTGATTGAAAATTTTCCTAATCACCCCTTGGCGATTTTAGCAAAGAACAAGTTAGGAGAATAATTACTTTTTTATGAATTGCCCCTTGACGTATTTATCCAACACGCATAGAATACTGCCCAATATAAAACGCTGACGAGGACGAGTACGCTTCAAAGCGATTTCCAGAGAGCCGAGCTGGTGGTTGAGTAGGACGAAGTCCGTATCGAAACCATCATGATGCAAGCGAGGCAAAAGCGNNGGGGCCCTCCGAGTTGAACGGGTGAACACGGTGGTCGAGTACGAAGGTATCGAGACCCAAGCAAGTAACCCAATCCGGGATGCTTCCGTTACAAAGCAAGGGTATAAGCCTGATCCAAGGCCGTACCTGAAAAGAGTGAAGCTGGTTAATCCTTGTTGCATCACAACAGGGATTTTTTGTTAAGGTCAGCTTCAACCTGGGTGGCACCACGAGATTCCCCTCTCGTCCCTTATGGACGGAGGGGATTTTAATTTAATCGTAGTTGTAAGACCATTCGCCACAGAGATTTTCAAAAAGCTTTCTCCATGCTCTCTGTGTCTCCGTGGTGAAAAAAAGGAGCCGCTTATGTTACTCGAAGCCACCACAGTTCAAACCATCATCCGCGAAATTTCAGCGGACCTCGAAACCCCGGTCAGCTTGTATCTCAAACTGCGCGGCGACGGCGCCTCGTTCTTATTGGAGTCCGTCGAAGGCGGCGAACGAATCGCGCGTTATTCGTTCATCGGAGTCCAGCCCAGAGCGGAATATATTTTGCGCGCTGGACAGATTGAAATCAAAGAGAATGGCGCAACGCGCTTTGTCCAGCTCGAGGATGATCCGACAAGATTTTTGCAGCAGGAAATGAGTCGCTTCCCCGCCGTCCGTTTGCCGGACGCGCCGCGCTTCACGGGTGGGTTGGTGGGCTACCTCGGCTACGAGTCGGTTCGTTATTTTGAACCAACTCTAAAATCCAAGATGGATGCGGCTCAAACCCCCGATGGAATTTATTTGCTCGCCGATACCATCGTCGCATTCGATCATGCGCGCCGCAGTATCTTCCTGATCGCGAATGTTTTGGATGGCGACGTCGAAGCCGCCAATCAAAAACTCGATCAGATCGCGCAACGCATTCAACAGCCGCTTCCTTCCGCGCAAAAAATAAACATCCAGCCGTCTGAAATTAAATCCAATCTCACGCGCGAAAAATTTGAAGCGATGGTGAATACGGGCAAGGAACACATCGCGGCGGGCGACATTTTCCAGGTGGTGCTTTCGCAGCGCTTCACGCGCGCGACGAACGTCGAGCCGTTCGAAGTCTATCGCGCGGCGCGCCGCCTCAACCCTTCGCCGTACATGTTCTTTTTTGATTTCGGACTCGTGGACGATGAACCGTTATTTATTGTCGGATCGTCGCCTGAGATGTTTGTGCGTTTGGAGGGCAGGACCGCTTCACTCCGACCGATTGCCGGGACGCGCCCTCGAGGAGCCGACGCCAACGCTGACGCGAATCTCGTCGAGGAACTGCTTGCTGATCCGAAGGAACGCGCCGAGCATGTGATGCTGGTGGACTTGGGACGTAACGATCTCGGACGCGTCTGCGAATATGGCACGGTCAAAGTTTCAGATTTTTTTAGTATCGAAAAATATTCGCACGTCATGCATATCGTTTCTCATGTCGAAGGGACTCTGCGCCCTGAGCTGACAGCCTTCGATTTGGTGCGCGCTGCTTTTCCCGCCGGGACAGTCAGCGGCGCGCCGAAAGTCCGCGCCATGGAAATCATCGCCGATCTCGAACCGGATGCGCGCGGCGCATATGCAGGCATGGTCGGTTACTTCGGCTTCGACGGCGCGATGGATACCTGTCTCGCCATCCGCACCATGGTCGGACGCGGAAGCACCGTCAGCGTGCAAGCCGGCGCGGGCATTGTCGCCGATTCGAATCCGCCCACTGAATTTCAAGAGACGGTGAATAAAGCCTCGGCGATGTTACGCGCGATTGATTTAGCGGAATCGAATTCATAAAGAATCACCGTGGAGATCATAGAGATTAAAAAAGTTTATCCGTGCACTCTGTGGTAAAGAAAGGTTTTAACTATGCTCGCTCTAATCGACAATTATGACTCCTTCACCTACAACCTCGTTCAATATCTTGGCGAACTCGGCGCCGACATCCGCGTCTTCCGCAACGATCAAATTTCGTTGGATGAGTTGATTGCGCTTAAGCCAGATCAACTCGTCATTTCTCCGGGCCCCGGCGAACCGATTAAAGACGGCGGTGTATCTGCCGAAGCTATTAAATATTTTACGGGGAAAATTCCGGTGCTTGGCGTCTGCCTCGGTAATCAATGTCTCGGCGCAATCTACGGCGGCAAAGTGGATCGCGCTCCGCGCCTCATGCACGGCAAGACTTCCCCTGTCGTTCACAACGGAAAAGGAATCTTCGAGGATATCCCGTCGCCGTTTGAAGGAATGCGCTATCACTCGCTGGTCGTCTACGAACCGGTTCCCGCCGAACTTGAGATCGTCGCGCAAACGCCCGAAGGCGAGATCATGGCGCTCAAACATCGCCAGCACCCCACTTATGGCGTGCAATTCCATCCCGAGTCCATTCTCACCGAACACGGAAAACAACTGCTCAAAAATTTTTTGGATATCAAAATTGTCACACAATCAATAGGAGAATTTGCCATGGTCACAGAACAAACCACTTTGCTAAAACCGTATATTGCCAAGTCCGTCAATCTAACCGACCTCACTGCCGAAGAAGCGCAGGAAGCCATGAATATCATCATGACAGGTCAGGCCACGCCCGCACAGATCGGCGCATATCTGGTCGCGCTCCGCATGAAGGGCGAGACCATCGCTGAAATCACAGGCTCTGTGCGTGCCATGCGCGCCAACGGAGTCAAAGTGAAACTCGCAGGTTCAAATGAACGAGTCTATGATATTGTCGGCACAGGCGGCGACGGCGCGTACACTTTCAATATTTCCACCGCCGCCGC
>PLNY01000279.1 GCA_003141915.1 Anaerolineae bacterium
CGCAATCAGCGGGCGGACTTGCGCAAAAGCGCATTGGGATTCGTCTTTCAGTTCTTCGCACTCATCCCCACGCTGACGGCTTATGAAAATGTCGAGATGCCATTGCTCTTGGACCATCACACATCCACCGAACGGCGTCAACGTGTGAACCAGCTTCTTGAATCAGTAGGTCTCGCTGACCGCGCCCATCACCGCCCCGATCAATTAAGCGGCGGCGAACAACAACGCGTTGCCGTAGCGCGTGCATTGGCATCCAATCCAAGTTTGATTCTCGCCGATGAACCGACTGCCAATCTCGATACGGAGAACGGCAAACAGGTCATGGAGATCATGCAGAAATTAAACAAAGAAACTGGCGTCACTTATGTCTTCGCTACCCACGATCCGCGCGTGATCAAATATGCCAAACGCATTGTGACGCTGCGTGATGGCTTGATTGTTGAAAACAATGGCTCCGCTCCCAAATGAATCTTTGGCGGGATTGAAATCCCTTCTCAGTTCATGAAAGTTCCTGCGGAACCAATTTAGCCCATAAGGGCTTCCATGCTCTCAGGCAGGACTTCAGTCCGCCGACGTTAAAACCAAACAATCAACATTGACAGCCATAACAAGGCTATGCCCATGGATTTTAGANNATTAGAATGAAAAAAAATTGCTTGATCGCTTTTACCATTTTGACACTCGCGTTAACGCTGACCGCCTGCAGCTCAACCGCCACACCCACTTCCATCCCGACTGTGGTTCTAAGCGCCAACTCCGCCGCGGCATCGAACACCGTATCCGCCTCGGGACAAGTGGTTCCTATTCAAAAAGTTCAGTTAAGTTTTCCGCTAACCGGTGTTGCAAAAACGGTTGATGTCAAAGAGGGAGATATCGTTAAGGCAGGTCAAACTCTGGCGACACTCGATCCAGCCATACTGGAAGCACAAGTCAGGGAGGACCAAGCCGATGTCGCCTCAGCCCAGACTCAGGTCGATTATTTGAGGCGTGTGGGAGTAAGATCACAAGAGGATCTGGACGGCGCTCAAGCCGCCGTTGATAAGGCTCAGGCTCTGCTCGATTCTGCCAAAGCTACACTGGCCGAAGCCACATTGACTGCGCCGTTCGATGGAATAATTGCGGAAGTTGATTTATCACCTGCTGAAACCGTTGTGCCCGGACAAATCGTCATCATCATGGGCGATCTCACAAAATTTCAAATCGAAACTACTGATTTGAGCGAACGCGATGCGCCCAATGTTAAAGCGGGACAAGCCGCTACCGTTTTGATTCAAGCCTTGAATCAAAAGTTCACTGGCAAAGTAAGTGATGTGGCGCGCATTTCAACTACGGTGGGCGGCGATGTGGTTTATAAAGCGACCATTCAACTGGATACCCAGCCGCAAGGCTTGTTATGGGGAATGACCACCGACGTGACCATTCGAACCGGAAATTGATCCGTGACCGGAGTCAGGCAATGAAACATTTTTATTGGATTTCGATTCTGATCTCAGCCGTTTTTCTAGTAGGATGCGCACCCACTCCAACGCCGACAGCGGTTCTAACTCCACAAGCATCTGCCACGCCTGATCATTCCTACCTTTCATCTTCCGGAATCATAAATGCCACCGCCAATGCAGCTCCCGCCCAAACATCCCAAATGGGATTCCTGATCTCGGCTCCAGTCAAAGAAGTGGACGTAAAGGAAGGCGATAAAGTTAAAGCAGGACAAACCTTGATCATGCTCAATACACCCGATCTCAATTTATCCGTTACCGCGGCGAAAGCGGCGGTTCGCGGCGCGCAGGATCAGGTGGACCTATTGAATTATCCATATACAAAACTACTTCACGCCGGTCAAATCGTACATGTCAAAGCGTTTCTTGAACGCCGGGAGCAAGCCGCGGATCAACTTCAGTCCGCACAGGCCGCGTTGGACGCCGCACAAGCCACACTGAATGAAGGCACGCTTACCGCGCCGTACGATGGAACCGTTGTGACGATCAATGTTGTGCCAGGACAACTCATTCAGCCAAATCAAGTTGCGGTAGTGATCGGCGATTTGGATCATTTACAAATAGAAACAACGGACTTAAGCGAACGCGAGATCACTTATGTAAAAGTTGGTCAGACCGCGACGGTTCATGTCAAAGCGTTGAATCAAGATTTTAGCGGCAAGGTCATTGCAATTGCGCCGAAGGCGACAAAATATAACGGCGACTGGGTGTTTAAAGTAACCATTGTATTGGATCAACAGCCTCCGGGTCTGCTATGGGGCATGAGCGCGGATGTTCAGATTCAAAGCGAACAATAAAATCGATTCCAATTTACAAATCAACAATCCGATGACCGATTTCAAATGAAATCGGTCATCGGATTTAATTTCCACTGATCAATTTAAGAAAAGGGCATCGAGGAATGTTAAAGAATTTGGAAACGTTAAAGAATCGTGTTTCACGCGCGCTTGCGATTCAAAAAGTCAATCACATAAACATTCCATCGATTGAAATATTTTAAGCCTATATATGGTCTCAAAACCTTGTACATTTCCATATATGGCGGTAATATACGAATGATGATGAGCAAGATAATCTTCACCGAATCAATCGATGATCATTCATCAACATCAATTGATCTGTCAATAAAGAGAGCAACGCAATGTATATTTGTGTTTTGAGTAGTCTGGCTGATGAGAACGATTCTCCATATGATCCATCACCACATTTGCAAGGCAGGCAGTGGCGGCATCATGTTGTGCAACCCGCGAATGTGGAAGAGCAGATCAAAGTTTTGATGGATGACGGCGCGGATGTGTTTCTCAATCTTTGCGATGGCACGCCCGATGAGCCCGTTTCAGGTGTTCAATTGGTCAAGGCAATGGAAAAACTTGGTGCGGCTTTCACCGGCGCTGATTCTTCCTTCTTTGATCCAACGCGCCAGGAGATGAAGAGAGCCGCGGCGCGTGTTGGTGTGCCTACACCTGCATCCACTTTCGCCAAATCCATGGCAGATGTGGAACGCGCCGCGCGCACATTGCGTTTTCCGATGCTTGTCAAACCGGCACATGGATATGCCAGTTTTGGCATTCGCAAAGAATCCCGCGTGATGAATGTGGAGGATTTAAAGACTCAAGCCGCGATCACCATGAAAGATGACGGCCGCGCGCTGATCGAAGAATTCATCGAAGGCCGCGAATTCACCTGCCTCGCCGCGGAAGATCCAGATGACCCGACAAACACGATTTCATTCAAGCCGGTTGAATTCGTCTTTCCCGAGGGCGAATCGTTCAAACACTATAACCTCAAATGGGCTGATTACAATAAGATGAGTGTGAAGATTGTGACCGACCCTGATTACGAAAAGCGTTTACGGGACTATACCATTAAAGTTTTTCAGGCGCTAAAAGGAAATGGGTATGCGCGTTGTGATTTTCGGCTGGGTGCAGATGGCGAATTCTACATGCTCGAGATCAACCCGAATTGCGGCATCTTCTACCCTCCCAATGATGCAGGCTCTGCGGACTTCTGCCTGATGAACGATCCGATGGGACATCAAGGCTTCATGGAATTGATCATCCGCTCTNNTACGCAAATTGTCGGCAAGCGCGAATTGGTTAAGCAGGAGATCAAGCCTCAGGCACGACGCCAGACCATCAAGAGAGAAACTGCCAAACGCAACATATAAATATAAAACGTCCCGCGTCAATCTTCGAGCGGGACGTTTGCTTTCGTTCAATTAACTTGGCTTGCGTTCGCTGTCTTTGCAAACACAGATGGTCAATCGTTCATCGGCAGAACAAATCCATAGAAAGATCGTCAACTCGACCAGCGTGCAAATACAGCCTGCGATAGCAACCGCCCAGCGGATTTTTCGCGCGTGACCAGTTCACCGCTTTCCACGCTTCCTTTGCTTTTTGACATCACATCTTGCAAAGCCTGACCGAGATGAATCGCGGATGCTTTGACTGCATATACAGTAATAATCAAGAACAACGGCTTATCACTCAAAACTGCGCAGCATAATTCCAATAAATTCGGCAGCGATTTATAGACTTCCCACACTTCGCCTTTTGGTCCGCGTCCAAATTTCGGCGGATCAAGGACGATGCCATCATATTGCGCGCCGCGCCGGTCTTCGCGCTGAACAAACTTAAGGGCGTCATCCACAATCCATCGAATCGGTTTATCGTTCAACCCTGATAAGGATTGATTCTCGCGCGCCCACGTTACTGACTTCTTGGATGCGTCCACGTGAGTCACTTGAGCGCCCGCCTCCGCCGCGACCAAGGATGCTAAGCCGGTGTAACCGAATAGGTTGAGAATTTTCACGGGGCGATTCGCTTTTCGAATAGAGTCCGCCATATAGTTCCAATGCGAAGCGGTTTCAGGAAAAACCCCAAGATGTCGGCCGGGAGTCGTCATGGCCCAAAAACGAATCGAATCATATTTCATTTCCCAGCGTTCGGGAATTTTTTTCTTTAACATCCAATGTCCGCCACTTTCTTCGCTTGTAGGTTGAAATACCGCATCGGCCGATGACCAATTACTTTCAGGCAAGGCGCGTCGCCACATTGCTTGAACCTCGGGGCGGATAAATGTATAGGAACCAAAGCGTTCAAGCTTTAGACCATCACCGCTATCAAGCAATTCGTAATCGCTCCAACGGGATGATTCTAGGAGGAAAAAAGCGGGCAATTTCTCCATAGGCAGAGGGTAATTAGTCCTATCAATAAAGTTAGTTTTAAAAAAGGCTTGAAATCCTACCACAAATCAAGTACAATGTGGGAGAAAGTGGTAAGAAGTGGAAGACGCCGGCCGACCCGGCGTTTGCCATTAATAAAGGAATTAGCACATATGTTCTTAGGTCAATTCCAGCACAACCTCGATGAAAAGGGCCGCCTGATGGTTCCGGCGCGCTTTCGCGAATTGTTGCTGGATGGCGGCGCTTACATTACACAAGGTTTCGATCCATGTTTAATGGTCATGACCAGCGTTTATTTTCAACAGGTTTACAACAGCGTCAACTCCATGAACATGGCTGATCCGAATGCTCGCCTCTTGCGCCGATTGATTTTTGCAAACGCTTATCCGGTCGAGACGGATAAAGTCGGGCGCATCCTTGTTCCGCAGAATCTGCGAACGTTTGCAAATCTAAACGGCGAAGCAATCGTGGCCGGGCAAGGCGATTATTTCGAAATCTGGACGCCCGCGGCTTGGAATGAACAGATGAAACAAATCCAAGACACTGAGGCGAACGCCCAGCGTTTCTCGACGCTGAACCTATCATCCAAATCGTAGTGACGAATCAAATCGTTTCTACTGCGATCATGGTCACGCCGCATCAACCTGTACTTTACCAAGAGATTATACACGCGTTGCAGCCCAAAAGTCCGGGACGCTATATCGATGGGACGATTGGCGCGGGCGGACACGCCCGCGGGATTTTGGAGGCCTGCGCGCCAGACGGATGCTTGCTTGGCTTTGATCTCGACTCGCAAGCATTAGCGCTTGCCCGTGAGACCTTGGCTCCTTACGGAAAGCGCGTCGTTCTGGCACAGGCCTCCTATCTCTCTTTATCGGAAACGATGCAGCGACTCGGATGGAAGGCGGCGGATGGCATCGTCATTGATCTCGGAGTTTCTTCGATGCAGTTGGATACGCCGGAGCGCGGCTTCTCGTTCCAATCGGATGCGCCGCTCGACATGCGCTTCAACCGCGACGTTGGGTTGACCGCCGCGCAATTGATCAATACCACGCCCGAGGCTGATCTCGCCAACCTGCTCTTCCGATATGGAGAAGAGCCTCGAGCAAGAAGGATCGCAAAGATGATCGCTCAAGCTCGGCCAGTGACGACAACCTTGCAGTTAGCCGAGATCGTAAAGAAAGCGTATCCGGGCCACAGCCGAGTTCACCCGGCCACGCGGACATTTCAAGCGATCCGCATCGCGGTGAACGATGAATTGTCAACGCTGGAACAAGCCCTGCCCCGCGCGATTCAAGCCCTTCGTCCGGGCGGGAGGCTGGCAGCGATCTCCTTTCATTCACTGGAAGATCGGATTGTTAAAGATTTCTTCCGCCATGAAAGCAAGGACTGGATCAATCCGCCTTATGAAAAGATTTATGAAGTCGAACGCCATGCAACACTCAAAGAGATCAACCGGAAACCCATCACGCCCGAAGAAGATGAGATCAAAACCAATCCTCGGGCACGCAGCGCAAAATTACGAGTAGCAGAGAAACTATGATACGAACCATCGATGTTATCCATTATGCTTATAAACAAGCTCCCTGGCGAATCCAACGCCAATGGATCAGCGCCTTCTTATTGGTTGTATTGGGCCTATCCATGATCGCCGCGCTTTATTTGGATGTAACCGCGCGCGCTGCTCTCACCGGCCGCGATATTCAGAATCTGAGCGCCAACATCATCGCCATCCAACAATCCAATGCCGATTTGGAAACAAATATTGCGATGCTTACCTCTTATGATGCAATGGAGAAGCGAGCGCTTGCAATGAATTATCAGCCGGCACAATCCAACCAAGTGCAGTTTATTGTTGTCCCTGGCTATATCGCACCACAGCCGGCCAGTCTTATATCCGCTCCTTCGTTACAACCAAGCGCTCCGACGATTCGGCCTGAATATACTCAATCACTTCTTGATTGGTTCGATCAGCGTCTTCATACACCTGTTTCTATCAGCATGATGGGAGTATCACAATGAGAGAGCAATATGCCTGGCGTTCCTTGGCGCTGGCAGGCGTCCTTGCTTTTGTTGGACTCTCCATCATCCTTCAAATTGTCCACATTCAAACCAGTCCCGAAGCTGCCATATTCCGCGAACAAGCCGCACAGTNNTCCCGAGCGCGGCGAGATCTATGATCGTGACGGCCATCTGTTAGCCGGCAATAAAACGGTTTACGAAATCGGTGTGAACTTAAAAAGCGTGAAGGATGAACACGCCATTGCGTTTGCAGTTGGCGTGGAGCTGGGTTTAAATCCCGATAACCTTTACAGCCTCATGGCAAACCCGCCCGGTAATTTGACATATCTTATCCTGGCAAATTATGTAGATGCCGATAAAGCGCTGGCATTACAACAATTAAAAATCAATGCCGATTTGCAAGCAGCTGCCGGAGAACAAAGCAGTCTATCGGGCCTCGAGTTCACACCGCACCCTCAACGGACTTA
>PLNY01000368.1 GCA_003141915.1 Anaerolineae bacterium
TGATGACGAAGAGAATCCCGAGGAAGGCCAAAGACATGATCAAGGCATTCGAACCGTAACGCGCCTGGCGTCCGGTGAAGAAGCGGGCAACGTTATCCGGCGCCATGATGGCGTAGACGGCCAACCCAAGCACGACAAGCCCCGCGCTGATCGAAATCCACAAGTTGAGATTGGTATTTAAGAGTGGCGGCACAAAATTAAGCGCGATCAATCCGTCAACAAGTCCAAGCAGGACGGTTGCGATAAACGCAACGATCGCAATAATTAATCCAATAAACGCATAGCGTTCAACTTTATTCTGTTTCTTGGCCATTAGCTCCACCTCCGAGATTCCACCGCAGTCGTGCCGATGAACAGGCCGAGCGCGGTGAGACTCAGGTAGTAAATAAGGTCCGGTAAATCGATGGTTCCGGCAATGAAATCATTATTGAAATGCGAACCCATATCCAGGTAGCCAAATATACCGCTTGCGATTCCCTGAGTAAATTCGGTAATAAAACCAAGGATCCACCAGAGGAAAACGAATGCAAGGATGGTCACGATGAAGGCTGCGATCTGATTGCTGAATAGGGACGACATGCCCACGCCGATGGCAAGGAACGCGGCGCAGACAAGAAACAGCCCTATATAGATCGAGAGGGTCAATCCCCAGTCGATACCGGGTACGGTGAACTTATATAAAAGTATGGCCGCAATGATCGCAACGATCCATATGCCGAATAGAATGAATAAACCTCGCAGTCTTTCGCCGATAACCAGGTTCCAGAACATGGCTATAAGAGCAATGGACAAAATGATCAGACTCAGAACCTGCCATTGAAGGTTTGTTCCGGGGGTTTCATAAATATTGAGGATGATCGGATAGACCAATGTGACAGCCAGTATGGTTAACAGAAACAGCAGAGCGCCCAGCCATTTGCCAACGATCAATTCCCAGTCTTGAAGCGGTGCGGTCAATAAGAGTTCAAGGGTGCCCATACGATTCTCGTCAGAGATCAAGCGCATCGTTAGAGCAGGGACGGTCAGGACCGACATAATGGTGAACCATACGGCGATTACTTTGATATCAGGAGCAACAGCTGCTCCGGCAGTACTTCCACCGTTGAATGCGTTTTGAATAGCCTGATTGAGAACGAGAAAGAAGATCGCTCCAAGGACGAATAGAATGGTCAAAGCTACTGAATATGAAACAGTGGTCGAAAAGTAATGATTGTATTCACGACGTGCAATTACCCAAGCGTTTCTCATGGCTCACCTCTACTTTTATTCCGGCGCACAGGCCTGTCTTCGCGCGTTAATTCAAGGAAGATTTCCTCAAGGCTCATGCCGACCGGCCGCATTTCAAGCAGGTCATAACCAGCTTCGATAACGGTCTTTGCCACCTCGGGTCGGACGTCCTGACCGGGTGCGAATTGAAATTCAACAGAGCCATTCGGCATCGATTCCACGCGCTGAACGCCTTTGATTTTGTTTAAGACTTTTGGCAATTCGTCCATTTCGCCGCGTACCAGTAAAGACACACGTTCCGAGCCGGTCAAACGCGATTGCAGGTTTTCGGGCGTATCTTCGGCAACGATCTTGCCTTTATTGATGATCAACACTCGGTCGCAGATTTGCTGTGCTTCTGAAAGGATATGCGTCGAGAGAAGCACGGTGCGCTGTTTGCCGATATCTTTGATTACATTGCGGACTTCCACCACCTGAGCGGGATCAAGCCCGATGGTAGGCTCATCCAGAATCAAAACCTCGGGTTGATGGATCAGCGCCTGCGCAAGTCCGACTCTTTGGCGCATGCCTTTGGATAAACTGCCGATATAGCTTTCCGCGCGATTCTCCAAGCCGACTGTTTTCAATGCCTCATAGGCGCGGTCTTTCGAATGCGGAATATGGCGCAAGTCGGCCATGAACTGAAGATAATCCACAGCCGTCATATCGGTGTAAAGCGGAACGGTTTCGGGTAAATATCCAACGCGCCTGCGGACTTCCAGCGACTCGTTGACAACATCATAGCCGGCCACGATTGCAGTTCCATCTGTGGGCGGCATGTAACCGGTCAGGATGCGTATGGTGGTTGTCTCCTCTGCGCCGTTCGGCCCAAGAAAGCCTACCACTTCGCCTTGCTCGGCCTCGAAGTTCAGGCCTGAGATGGCCCGGCGTGAGCCATAATCTTTGGTGAGATTCTCAACGCGAATCATTGCCTCTCCTTGAAGAATGAAGTGACGAAACAAAAGGCACAGCGCCCTTGGGCCGCAGTGCCCGATATTGTATTGCTGTAAAATACTATACAAAGATTCAAGAGCATAGTCAAGTAGGTTACAAAACTCTAATCAAACGCTAATTTTTGTTGTACACTATGTCATCTATTGGAGGCATCATGACAGAACTACTTTATCAAACGGATAGCTATCTCAAAGAGTTTGACGCGGTCGTTACGGCGGTCATTCCAGACGAGAAAGCGGTGTCGCTCGACCGAACCGCGTTCTATCCCGGCGGCGGAGGCCAGCCTAATGATGTGGGTATGTTGGCAGATTTGAATGTTGTTAAGGTTCGCAAAGCAGGTGATGATGTGCTGCATGTTGTCAATGGCGATCTGCCGGCGATTGGTACGCGCGTACGCGGCGTGATCAATTGGGATCGGCGTTACCAGTTGATGAGAACGCATACGGCCATGCATATTTTATGCGGCACTGTCTTTCGCGATTATGGCGCGCAAGTCACCGGTGGAGATATGGAACCGCTCAAAGGCCGCATGGATTTTGAGTTCGAGCGCCTGCAAAAGGAGTTGGTGACGGTCATCGAAGCGGCGATCAATCGCGAGGTGCGGGCTGGGCGCGATGTGCGCGTCAAAATCCTGCCGCGTGACGAAGCTTTCCAAATCCCGGATTTGATTCGCACCAAGATCAATCTTTTGCCGGAAGGAATCCAAAAGGTTCGCACAGTTGAGATCGTTGGGCTTGATCTGCAAGCCGATGGCGGCACTCATGTGAGAAATACATTGGAAGTGGGGCAGATCCGTGTGGTAGACTACAAGAGCAAAGGCGCCATCAATAAACGGATTTACATCGAGGTCTCGTAAGATAACCAAACCCGAGGAGATAAATGATGAAAACCAGGAACATTTTCTTTTTGATTGTCGTGCTTGCCATTGTCTTTTCGCTGACGGCGTGCGTTTCGAATCCCAAAGTGTCCAACTTCTATATGACCACGGACGAGCAAGGCAGCAACAAAACCACCGCTTTTGCACCGACCGATGCGTTCAATTTGTTTTTTGATGTCAGCGGCATTTCAAATGGCATAACTTTCGAGGCGCGATGGTATGTGTTGAACGTTGCAAACCAAAGCCCAAATACACCATTCAAGATCATGGATCAAAACTATAGCGCCGGCTCGACCGCGCTTCGTTTCCATTTATCGAACACCGGCAATTGGCCCGTTGGTCAGTATCGGGTGGATGTTTACATGTCGGGCAGTCAAGTGGGACAAGTACAATTCAGTGTTTCGCAGTAAATAAGTTGAGGCGTAAACGGACTGCGCTCACTGCGAGCGCAGTCCGTTTTATTTGCAAGGTTATTGTTTCATTTATTCAATTGTCGGTGCGATATCCAGATTGGGATTGCTCCTGCCGAGTAATTCCTTGACTCTGATTCCTAATTCGCCAATTCGAAACGGCTTTGACAAAAAATCGTCCGCTCCGGCCCCGAACGAAACAACCCGGCTGTCTTCATCGTTCAGTGCAGTCACAATGAGAATGGGCGTAGTCTGGAAAGCGGGAAGTGTTCTCAATATTCTGCAAATCTTAAAGCCGTCGGGGTCCGGCATCATCAAATCAAGGATGAAAAAATCGGGCTTGACCTCCAGCGCCGTTTGGACTGCTTTCGAGCTTTGGTTTACCGAAACGACTTTATAGCCCTCAAAGGAAAGATAGCTCTCAAACAGGGAAGTGACTTCTTTATCGTCGTCAACGATCAGGATTTTTGTCATTCAGGCTGCTTTGCATATTGGATTTTATTGATTCAAATTTACTCCAGGAAACTGTATCGCATTCTACTACCATCTTAGCCGCTCCTCAATCAATTTGAGCCAGACAAAAAAGCGTTGCGGGTAGCATAAGCAACGCTCTTCCTCACGGGGCTTTGATGGTTACCAATGTCGTTTATGGCTCCGGGGATGCCTTGTCTGTCCGGTCCAATGTATAACGGCGCGTACTTGGGCATATCGCTGTTGCTGTGCCAGAGAGTAGATAGCGCGGGTAGCCACTACCACTCATCCTTCACTCGTCGTTCGCTCTTCCTTCACTCATCCTATACTCATCCCTCGTTTCGATCAGACAAGGCTATCCAGCTAGGAACGAATCTACTGCATCGGCGAGTTCCTTCAAATTGCTGACCTTTAACACGTTGCTGCATAGTGGCGCGTACTTGGGCATATCGCTGTCGCCGTGCCAGAGGTAGGGAGGTTCTGGATTCAACCAGATCGTCCGCGCCGCGCGGCGGGACATCGTTGAAAAGATGTCAATGCGCGGATCGTTGTAGTTGTTGCGTCCGTCACCGACGAGGATAAGGGTCGTCTGGCCGTTGAGCGTATCCAGAAATTCGTTATTAAAATCATTCAGTGACCAGCCGAGGTCGGTGTTGTAGTGTCCGCTGGGCATGCGCCATAAAACGGATGCAATCGCTTTGTCCGCGTCCGCGCCGTTGAATTCGTCCGAAATAAATTCGAGATGATCGATGAACGCAAAGGCGTGGGTCTTGCGAACCTGTCCCTGAAGTGCGAACAAAAAACTCAGCATCAACTCGGAGCAGAAACGCATTGAAGTGCTGACGTCGCAGATGACGACAAGCTTTGGCTTGCGAACGCGGTCGCGATGTTTGATCTCCATCGGCACGCCGTTATATTTAAGGTTGGCGCGTATCGTTGCTTTCGGGTCGAGCTGTCCGTTCTTGGCGCGCTTTTGTCGCAGTGCGATGCGCGTGCGCAGCGCCGCAGCCAGCCGCTTCACTTCGCGCTGGAGAAGTTTTTTATCCGCATCCGACAGCGCGTTGAACGGGCGGTTCATCAAGCCTTCCAAATTTTCGTTCGGCGGTTGCTCGCTCAAATTCTCGGCGATGCGTTCGCCCGCGAACTGATTGATCTGTTGTTGCATGCCTTGCAGGTTTTGCTGGATGAGTTCACGCAACTGCTCGACGCGCTCCTTGTTCATTCCCATTTGTTGGAGTTGTTCCATTAGCTCGCGCATTGCTTCCTGAACTTCCGGAAAAGCCAGCGCGCGCATCATGCGTTGCGCTATCCAGTTTTGATAACGCAGATCATCTGCTTGATTGAGTCCAACCATTTGCGCCAGCGCTTCCAATTCCTCGCGGGACAGCGGTTCACCGTTCATCAATCTTTCCATCCGCTGACGCAGTTGCTCGCTAAACTGCTTTAACGCATCTACTAATTGTTGGATTTCTTCTGGCGTGAGATTGTCTGTTGGACTTCCGCCCATCATCGGCGGTTGACCGGCGCCAAAGAAAAGCGGAAATAATTTATCGAAGACGGGCAGGTCGCGCACATCTTTGATTAGCGTTGTGCGTAAGGACAGACGGAAATGTTCGCGGTCTTGAATCCCCATCAAATCCACCGCGGAAAAAGCTTCACTGCTTTCGGCGAGCGACACGCGCACTCCGTTGGCACGTAAGGCTGAGATTAACTGTAAGATGCGGGATTCCATAACTCAATCTCNNATAATATATCGCGTATTACTGTTGTGAAGGACACTTGTCTCTGATCTTGATGATCAATAACATTCGCAACACCCACATAAAAAATTTCATTTTTTTGATCCTGATTGAGTTTATCAAGAGACGCATTTGTGGCAACTTCATATACTAGTTCACCATTTTCATCTATGCCTAATACTTTTAAACGAATCATCGCACCGTACGGTTCTTTGTATTCTGGTGCACCATTTAAACTATCCCAGTTGGAGATAATTCCGACAGCGCCATGGCTACTGAAAAACCAATGTTGCATATTATCCGGTGAATTCGTATAAAAATCTATAGACACAGGCCTACCTGATAAACCAAGCAACTGTCTGTTAAAAGCGCCCATTTCTGATGAACTTGGATTATTGCCAAATTTATTTACATATACCATGACGCTCATCCGAGCTGTCATATCCTCATTATTAATGTCAGCGTTTGTTTTATTTGTGTGAGCAAAAGCTTGCATTGTCTCGCCACCTTGGACATTAAAGGACAATAAGTTATTAACAATCATAAATTGGGGATAGCCTGGCCAGTCAAAAAGAGGAACCCCACCGTTCGGCGTTAATAACCTTCCCCAAAACGTAATTGTTTCATTGTTAATCGTATAACTTGTTTTTGAAAATTTGTGCGGCTGGTTATTTTCCACCACTGTGATAGATCCGTCTGCATTAAGAGTTCCAACTGGTTTATTCGGATCAGGCGTTTCAGTTAAAGTTGGTGTAGTTGTTGGCGCGTTTGTAGGCACAGGCGTAACTGTAATCGTTATTGTTGAAGTTAATGGAACCTGCGTATTTGTTATTGATGCAGGCGAGCATGATCCCAAAAGCAGGGCGAGAATGATTATGATGAAGAGACCAATGAAATTGGTTTTCATATTTCCTTTGTGCTCTTAGTATCCTTCGTGTTTAATTCCCAGAGAACCTTCCAAAATCATCCGGTCGTTGACGCGGCGGAATGGTCGGCGGTGGTGGTGGCGGGTTGATGATGGTGCGCTTTGCCTTTTGCAAATCCGCTTCATGCTTCAACAAGACCGAAATCGTGTCTTCCAATGTTTCCTTGTCAATGTTCTTGGCGTTGAGTGAAACCAATGCATTTGCCCAGTCCAATGTCTCGCTGATGGACGGCGACTTGCGCATGTCGGTCTTGCGAAGTTTCTGAACGAATTCCACCGCTTGCCGCGCTAACTTTGGATTCAACTCTGGCACTTTCAGTCGCACAACGGCTAATTCTTCTTCCAGCGATGGATAGTTAATAAACAGATATAGGCAGCGGCGTTTCAACGCTTCCGAGAGCTCGCGCGTGTTGTTGGA
>PLNY01000050.1 GCA_003141915.1 Anaerolineae bacterium
CGAATACTTTTGATGAGATATTAAAGCTCGAAACCGGCAAAAACAAACCAAAGGATAAATAAATGGGAAATTTTAACGATTTCACCGCTAATTTGACAGACGGCCTAACGCAGCTGGCAAAAAAAGAAATACCGGGACTTCTCAACGAGCTGGTCTCTTCCGGTAATCAATTCGCCGTAAGTTTAGAACAAGATATCAAACAATGGACGGCCCAACTGGCCTCGGGGGCAATAGATTCGGATGATTTTCAATCTCTGGTTAAGGGCAAAGCCGATATTTTCGATATGAAAAAAATCACAGCCAAGGGGCTTGCCCAGGCGAGAGTAGATGCTATTGAAGGAATGGTCACTGATTTGATTGTACAAACGGCGTTAAAAGTGTTTGTGCCGAATGCCTGACTAAAGAGGAAATTGAGATTGTGGAAAGGTATAATCAATGGATACAAAACAATGGGAGCTTATTGNNATATGCAGGTTCTCTTATTTATTATATTGACGCGATGCAAAACGATGATAGGTTCAAAGCGATAGCAGTGCAGTTGGCAAAAATACAGCAAGATCTTTCGCTAATTCAATTTGAGAAGAAGGCAATACCTCTTGGAGAATTAATATGCTTGATACGGCAAACAGGCTGCCAAAATGAAAGGTTATTGATAAATGCAGAAGTTTGTCTGCTTTTTATGGAAAAAATGAACGTCGAAGCACAGCAAGGCTTCGAAAATGAAAGTATGGTTGAGTATGAGGATGCAATAAAAATGATTGTTGATAAATATAATCCGAAAGACCCGCTTATTGCCTTCCAGTTAGTTGTCCATGAACTTGACAAAAACGATTTAATATATGTTCATAAGGCTGGCAATTTTCCACTCGGGATAATGTCAATTGCTCCAAAAAGGTTTTTCTTTGCAAAAACAGACTCGCTTTTTCAGTCTTGGAATCCATTTTTAGATGCGAAGTTGATTTGCAAAGAATTTTACAAACCAATCGATTTTACTACGTCTGACGAAATAAAAACCAAATGCAATTGGGAAACAAGACGAGTTAATGCAGCTACGACATTTTTAGAATATAACAACCTACTGGAGTATTGTGAAGATCATTGTGGTGGTGATGAATTTGTAATTCCATTTTTCCGACTCTCACCAGAAGCGTTGCATTTTGCGGCTTCTTAGGTGGGCAAAATATATGTCGAAGTCAAGTGAATGAACTTATATCGATATGTTTCCTTTGATTATCCTGACCCGACCGGATTGCTGATCTTTTGGCTGTTTTTTACCCTTCCCCTCGAAAAGGTAAAAGTTTCTTACGCGGGGAGTCGGGCACATGGTAGAGTCGGAGGATAAAAGGATGACATTTGCGATGTCGCCAAGTAGTCTGTGGCGTGGTGACTTTATCATGTGGCAAGAGCCAGTTGGAGAATTATGGAAAAGCCCCAACTAGAATACCAATGGCAGAAGGCTGATGAACTGGTTCGGAAGCAGCTGCCTCCAGGCGTGGAACTCGTACATACTCTCAGGGGACATTCATACTGGATTGGGCGCATAGCATGGTCACCAAACGGACAGATGCTAGCGTCACCGTCTGCGGATGAGACTATCCGGACATGGGATACCGAAACAGGAAAATGCTTAGGCATACTGAGTGGTCACAGGGATTGGGTTTATGCGGTTGCCTGGTCCCCTGATGGACAACAAATCATCTCTAGCTCTAGTGATAAAATGGTCTATCTATGGAATAAAGATGGTGTGGAACCATTACTCTGCTTCAAGGGACACCAGGACAAGGTCTTTGCAGTGGCCTGGTCTCCAGACGGGCGATTCTTGGCCTCTGGTTCCAAGGACTCCGAAGTCATTTTCTGGGACACTCACAAAGGCATTCCAATTCAGAGGCTGGAGGGCGACGGGCATTGGGTTAACAGCCTTGCTTTCTCCCCAGTGGAACCTTGTGTTGCCCTGGCAACTGGCGCTGGTTCCATAATACTTTTAGATACTTCGTCCATGACATTTCACCAGAATCTCAAGAAACATTCTTCGTACGTTGTAGGTGTAGCATGGAACATGGATGGGAAAAGATTTGCTTCGGCTTCTTATGACAATACANNTTTTTGGCTGATGGCAGATTACTAGTTACGAAATCAAGCCACGACGGGAGTGTTCGCATTTGGCGCTGCGATAATTGGGCAACAGTAGCAATTATCAAGGAAGTCGGCTGTGCGCAAAACAAAGAAACAGATCTGGTACGTAACTGGCTACCTTCTGCGATATTTCATCCAAGTTTGCCTTTTCTTGCCGCTGTTGGTTCAGACCCAAAGAAACCGAGGGACGAGCGCGAGCAAGTCATTCACATTTACAAAATAGACGTCTCAGTTCTACTTGGTCAATCAGCTACCTCTACAGCCAGTTATGCCAGCGCAAAAGTTGTCCTGGTCGGCGACTCCGGTGTTGGCAAAACGGGACTTGGGTGGCGGTTGGCGCATGGCGAGTTCAAGGAACAAGCTTCTACACACGGCCAGCAAATTTGGCTGCTAAATCAGCTTTCCAAGAAGCGGCCCGACGGTGCGCAATGCGAAGCCGTGTTATGGGACCTTGCTGGTCAGGATGACTATCGCCTCATCCATGCGCTATTTATTGACGATGCAGACCTTGCGCTTATACTCTTTGATCCTACCCGAAATGACGATCCTTTATCCGGTGTGGAGTTCTGGTTGAAGCAACTAAAGGTGGGAATGCGAGATGCTATTGGAATTCCTCCCATACTTGTCGCCGCGCGAACTGACAGAGGAACTCCACGCCTTACTCAAGAGGAAATTGAAGCATTCTGTAAACAGCATGGGGTCAAGGCATATTTGTCAACCAGTGCTAAGACAGGTGAAGGCATCGACGATCTCATTCAGCACATGAAAAGCCTTATTAGCTGGGATGAAAAACCAGCAACGGTCACCACCGAAACCTTCAAGCGGATCAAAGACTTTGTTTTAGGATTCAAAGAGAACCCGCGACGCCAAAAGGTGATTCTTACTTGGGAGGAATTGCGAAATCGTCTCGAAGAGACGGACGGCAAATGGAAGTTCAGCGATGAGGAAATGACAACCGCTGTGGGGCATCTGGCGACTCATGGTTATGTAACGCGGCTGAAGACTTCGCACGGAATTCCGCGCATACTACTGTCGCCAGAATTGCTCAACAATCTTGCTGCGTCCTTCGTCTTAGAGGCCCGACGGAACCGGATGGGGCTTGGGTCGATAGAGGAAATGCGACTACTATCGGGCGGCTACAAGTTTTCGGAACTTGAGAGGCTAACTCAAGATGAGAAAGACAATCTGGTGGATTCCGCCGCAGTACTATTCCTTAGACACAACGTGTGTTTCCGCGAGACCGACCCGCTAAACGGTCGAGCATACCTCGTTTTCCCAGAACTGATTAATTTAAAGAAGCCGCTTGTCGAGGAAGAGGTTCTTTGCGAAGATGGAGTTGCCTATACGGTAAGTGGCTCTGTAGAAAACGTGTATGCATCTCTTGTGGTGCTGATGGGATATACACAGACGTTTACGCGCACGAATCAATGGCGTAACCAGGCCCGCTATGAAATGGGGCAGGGTTTTGTGTGCGGTTTCCGCCAGGAAGAAGAACGGGCCGGAGAATTGGATTTTGTACTGTATTTTGGTACCAAAACCCCAATTCCGGTGAGGGCGCTTTTTCAAAGCCTTTTCGAGAGCTTCCTGGCACGACGCAACCTGACGGTTCGGCGAATTGAGCCAGCAAAATGCGAAAATGGGCATTCGCTTAACCGGGGAGTCGTTCGAGAGCAAATTGCAAAAGGCAAGGACTTTGCCTTTTGCAGCCAATGCGGTGATAAAATCGTACTCCCGAATTCCAACAAACCAATTCAGCTCACCAAAGAACAGGCCGACGAAGTTGAAGCTGGCCGAAGGGTCGCGGATCAACGTTCACGATTCGAACAGGTATTGTTCCGCCTTAAGTCATATGTGACAGAACATAGGATCNNGGAATCTCGCAACGGATTTACAAAAGGCGGGGATCAACGTAATACTAGACAAATGGGAGAACCGCCGGATTGGGTCGAGTATCGCACGGTTTGTTGAGCGTGTCGAGGAGTGTGACCAAATAGTTGTTGTGGGGACACCACTCTACCGGCAGAAGACCAAGAATCTGATCTCTGCGAATGGCAACGTGTTGGCTGCTGAATGGGACCTCGCTGGGATCAGAATGCTCACGACAGAGGCGGAGAAACAGACCGTATTGCCCGTGTTGTTAGAAGGTGACGAATCAGAGGCGTTCCCTGCATTATTACGCGGGCGAGTTTACGCGGATTTTCGTAAGAACGAGGCCTACTTCAACGTGGCACTTGAGCTTCTCCTGACCCTTTACCGAATCCAGCCCACTGAGTCAGTTGCCACAGAACTTCAGGCCAGCCTCTTGCCGAAAACATCGCCCAAGAAATCAATTTGGCAAGCAAGTAATGACAAGTAAGAAGACGGAAAAGAGCGTACGTTAGCGTGTCCGGACCAGGGATGGCGGCCGCTGGCAGATCGAGACCCCCCGAAACTTTCCCCCCGAACTCGTCTCAGGATAAAAATTCCCGCACGTAGATAGGGAAGACCCTGAAATAACGCATCTGTGGACATTTACGAAGACGACTGTTTTTGCCCATCGCGCCAAAAAATGTCAAGTTGGCTATTTTGTCGAGTAGACCGTAGGAACTTCCCCCGCAGTCTCTCACGGAACCGGACGTGAATCTCTCGATTCATCCGGCTC
>PLNY01000476.1 GCA_003141915.1 Anaerolineae bacterium
GCGCTGTTTCCATTGGAATGCCAATCTGCATTTCCTGCACGACGCGGCGGAATTCATCCGAAATTGGAGAAGGCAGTTCCTTGCTTACCGCCTCCATTGCCTGCATCGTGGAATATCCGGCGCGCAGGCCATTCACCATCAGGTTGATCATATCGCTCAGCTGATCATTAAACTTGTTCAAACGCTTGCTCTGTTGCTGGCGAACATAAAAACCAGGGATAAAGTAACCGATAACCGCGCCGATCAGAAAAGATACTGGATTACGCCCACCAAGCAACCAAGCGATTCCTCCCACGGCAATAACAGCAATCACGACCAGTGCAATATACTCACCCGCCTTGAATTTTAAATCAGCGCGCGCCAAATCGCGGCTGATGCGCCCGCCCAGGGATGTTTTTTCTACGCGTTTGACGACCCAATCCGTCAGGGCTGCGTTCTGAGCCTGGCGATCGGCCGCTGCGCTATCCTCATCAAGATACTGACCGAGTCGTTGTTCGACCAACGCCCGCTCGCTTGACGAGGAAACAACCACCCCGATGATCAAAAGAACGATCAGGATGATTCCGCCAATAACAATTATCCATGTCATCATATTCTACCAACTACCTTTGAACATTCGGTTCTTATAGACGCCGACGTTCACCGATGCCAAAAATGGATGGAGGCAGATGGATACCCATGGACTCAATCTTGTCCATAAATTTCGGACGCAAGCCAGTCGGGCGTAATCGGCCAATCACCTGGCCGTTTTCAAAGCCCGTTTGCTCAAAGGCAAAGATATCGGTCATTGTGATCACATCGCCTTCCATGCCATTGATTTCACAAATACTGACCGTTTTACGGGTTCCATCTCGCATACGCGACACTTGGCAAATTAATTCAACAGCGCCGGCCATTTGTTCACGAATGGCCCTGGCGGGTAAATCCATACCAGCCATCAAACACATGGTTTCGATGCGCGCAAGGCAATCTCTTGGACTGTTGGCATGCGCCGTGGTCATTGAGCCATCATGTCCAGTGTTCATAGCTTGCAACATATCCAAGGCTTCGCCGCCTCGGCACTCACCTACAATGATGCGCTCAGGGCGCATACGAAGGGAGTTAATGACCAGATCCCGGATTGTAATTTCGCCGCGTCCTTCGATATTGGGCGGGCGGGATTCGAGTGTAACAACATGCTCCTGGCGCAATTGCAATTCCGCCGCGTTCTCGATGGTTATAATACGCTCATCAGCAGGAATAAAACCCGACAATATATTTAAAAGAGTTGTCTTGCCTGAGCCAGTACCGCCGGAAATTATTATGTTCAACCGAGATTCCACGCAGGCTTTTAAAAACTGTACGGCTTCCGCAGTAATCGATCCAAATTGAATCAACTGGTCCACGGTTATAGGATTCTTCGAGAACTTACGGATGGTTAGAACGGGCCCAACCAGCGAGATAGGGGAAATCACAGCGTTTACACGAGAGCCATCCGCCAAACGGGCATCCACATAAGGGCTGGATTCGTCAATACGACGACCCAATGGAGCAACGATGCGATCAATGATTCGCAAGACATGTTCATTATTCTCGAATGTCACCGGCACGCGATGCACTTTGCCTTTGCGTTCAACATAAATATTCTTCGCCCCATTCACCATGATTTCGGTAATGGTATCGTCTTCGAGAAGAGGTTGAAGAGGGCCAAGGCCAAGAATCTCGGCGGCGATCTGTTCAAATAGCCGCGCCCGCTCAGGCCGCGAAAGAACGATGTTTTCTTCCGTCAGAATCTGTTCAAAAAGATCTTGGATCGTTTTGCGAACATCATCCGTTTTCGTGATGTCCGTAGAAGGATCAAGTTCAGCAAGCAATTTATTTTGGACGCGAGCCTTTAAGTCAAAATAAGAACCTGCCTGTGGTGATGTGATGGGCGCGCTAACCCGCCGGGCTTGTATGGACGAAAGGCGTGAACTATCGCCACTGCCGCCACCCTGGGATCCGCCACCAGAAGGCTGGGAAGGCATGGCACTCTGCTGTCCCTGTTGGCCTTGGCTACCTTGCTCAATACGTTTAAGCAATGACATACATTACTCTCCTTTTAACGTCTGCCAGTTGGGACTGCTTGAGACTCGAGAACAGACAATTGAGCGCGTACAGCCTCGGCAAGAGCAAATATGCCTCTCGCAACCGGCTGAGATTTATTGTCCAACATAAATGGGACGCCTCGGTTGACCGCTGGAATAACCACCCGCTCATCGAGCGGAATAATCACTTTGACTTCCTGTTTGAGATTCTCGCCAATTCGTTCGGGGGTGATAGCAATACGCTTGTCGAAACGATTCATCGTAAAGATAATGCGTTCCCGCGCAACACCCATGGTCGCAGATAAATCCAGGAACAGCCGCGTGTTCTTAATAGCAGGAATATCTTGCGTAGTGATAAGTACAATTGCATCGCTTGCGTCAATCGCGGCAAGAGTGATGTCCGTCAAAACCGGCACAGTATCCACAACCACATACGCGTACAATTGTTTCAAGTACTCCAGCACCTTAGAGAACTGACTGGCTGAAATTTTCTCAGCCAACTCGGGGCGTTGAGGCGCCGCTAAAATATGGATCCCGGATGGTTCATGCTTAATCATAATGCTCTGGACAATATCAGGATCCAATTCATCAACACGTGGGGCAATATCAAGAATAGTATTCTTACCCTGCTCATTAACAAAGACCGCCACATCGCCAAATTGCAGATTGCCGTCAACCAAGACCACACGCGTGTCTTCATTATGCAATGCTATTGCCAGATTGACGGCAATTGTCGTACAACCGGTTCCACCTTTGGGACTGTAGATTGTAACGATTTTCCCCTGTGAGAGGCCAACCATGCCGGTTCCAGCGATTTGCCCCGCACCAGGTGCCGGGGAAGCCACCCGCGCTTGAGCGATCTTGCTTCGCTCACTGCGCGACATCTCGCCCGCCCGGCGAATAGCCGATATCAACTCATCGCCAATCGGAGGTTTTGTTAGGAAATCGCGCGCGCCAGCCAACATGGCCCGGCGCATATAATTCTGGTCATTCTGAACCGACAATATGATAACCTGAATCTGAGGAGACTTCTGGTGAATAAATTCTGTAGCAGAAATGCCATCGATGTCAGGCATATTAATATCCATCAGTACAACATCTGGATCAAGCTCCTGAGAAAGCTGAATACCTTCTTTTCCGGAACGCGCCGCACCGACAACGTCAACATCCGACTCGAATTGAAGCAACTTGCGTACATTCTCGCGAGTATCTGCAACATCATCTACGATCAGAACCCGGATTTTATCAGCCATGCTTTTCCTCTAAATTTTAAACTTCCGTTTTATTTCGCCGGCGTTGGCGCAGCATCATTCGGCAAGGTTGGCTGAGCTAAAGCGTCAACACGAGGCTGGGTTTCATATGGCAATTTGGCTGGAACCGGAATATTGTACTGACTCAACGCGAACTGCAATGTGATCGCATTGGTCGCCTGACGGGATTGATCATTTGGATTCCTCAAAGCCATCGTGATCTGGGCGCTAGTGTAAACCATGTAATCCAGCATATCTGCATCTTGAGGCGAGACAATCAACGTAACGAGATCGGGAGGAACCGTAGCAACAGGTTGTTGTTGTTGTGCCTGTTGTTGTTGAGTTGTGGTCTGGCTTGAAGATACCAAAGGGAAATTTCCAACTTTCATCACAACCACATCCTGCAAAATAGTCTGGCACACTGTACGGGAACGTTGGCCTTCAGATGGCACGACATAATATGGTTGCTGTAGTGACGGTTCGAGCTCAACGCGGCCCTGCGTAGTAGGCGCGCCCCCAGAATTGATTCCTAACGAAAGTATAGGCAGCGAACCTTGAGCCGCGCCCGTACCGGTTAATATGGCTGTATGATTTGGCAATATGGATTGGAATTGAGAATCAATATCCACAAACTGAAAGCAGGCGTTCACATTAACATGAGCGCCATCGGCAACACCATATGCCGCCAGGGAGAAACGCGTCGTTGGAACAGAAGCCGCCACCATCCCCGGCGGGATGACCGCCGCCCACGATGGGCCGGGAATCGCCACTGCTTGAGATGCGTCTACGATAGCTCCTTTTGTAATAAATGTTCCCTGAGATAAAGGGATGCTGGCAATTTTGTTGTCCAAAACTTCAGACTTTTGGTCCGTCGTATACATATCTGCAGTTACCAGGTTCTGAGGCAAAGTCTTCGTAGCCAGCACGTCAGCGGTAATTTTTTCTCCCTGCGGAATATTCTGACCAGCCACATATACATCCACATTCGCAGGAGCCGTCGGCTGCGCAGGCTGAAGCACAAAGCTCCGCAAAGCAACGACTGCAACCACCAAGCCGATGACCACAATCAATAATACAAAAATGAGAATTCGCCCGCGGCGCATATAGTTCTCCTCTCAAGCAAGATAAACCAACTTATAACACATTCATTATACAGGAAAATAACAAAAACATGGTGGTAAAAAAGTGGGACTCTGTCAGTTTGACAGAGTCCCACCCGCTCGCTAGGAGCAATCAACTTTACACAGCAGAGAGGCTTCTGTTGATTGAGCTAAATACATTGCCGATGATCGGGCCCAAAACCATCAAGACCGCGATAACAACGATGGCAACCAAAACAAGAATTAACGCATACTCAACCAAGCCTTGGCCTTTTTCTTTCGGAGCGAATAACATGGGAATTTATTCTCCTTTCTTTTGAGTTTCCTTGGAGGCCATCCAAGGTTAGATATATTATAGCAACATCCAAATAATAATCAAGGTATAGCCCTAACAATTATGTTAGTCTTATAATTTTGTAATCTTTACTAAATCAACCATGAACGGGAATGGAGAAAGAAACTCGAGTACCTTTGCCTACTGCGCTTTCAATATCAAATGTGCCGCCCAGCATCTCGGCACGCTCACGAATCAATTTCAGGCCCAGACTCTTTCCGCTGAGAATGGATTCAGGATCAAAACCCTTCCCATTATCATCCACGCTGACTCGCACTATTTCGTTCTCCATACTTAAAAGGATTTTTACCATTGTGGCCTGGCTGTGACGCGCCGCATTCCCAAGAAGTTCCTGTATAGCGCGGAACATCATCACTTCCAAATAAGGCTCAAGGCGACGCTCGGTGCCAGTAATAGTCAGGCTGGTATCCAGCCCGGTCTGATCCTTGAATGCGTCCACATACTTACGGACAGTAGGAATCAAGCCCAAATCATCAAGCATCATCGGGCGAAGTTCAAAAATAAAGTTACGAACTTTCTGGAAAGTCCCCATGGCCGCGGCTTTTAAATTTCCGAGTTCTTCTTTTGCCTGGCCCGCATCGACATCCAACAGCCGCATCGCAATTTCGGTCTGCAAAATAAAGTTCGACATGGCCTGGGCCGGCCCGTCGTGCATCTGACGCGAAAGTCTCTGGCGTTCCGCTTCCTGGGCGTTAACGATCATTTCTATTCCACTCGAAGGAACTTTGCCTCCATCCGAAGCAGAGCCGTTATCCTTAACAACCTCAGAACCAATTTGACCAAGCGCAACTTTGTACTTCTCCAGATGATTCTTATCGCTTTGAAGCTTTTCCAATTGTCCGCGCATGACGAAGAGGCGCTGTTGCGCATCCAAAGCAGAATCATATGCCATTCGAATATCCTGCGCTGAAGCTTGTCCAATTTGATTTTGAATCTGCTGAAGGTGCGCGGTGATTGCCGCATTTCGCTGAGCAAGCTTGGAAAACTCGCCCTGACTCTGTTCGATCATCAATGTAATTTCACGTAACGCCCGCTGAGTTTCCTCCAACTCAGTCTGGACGTTAAAGTTCTCATCCATCATATTCAACATCCTTGATTATATTTTGTTTTCGGAATTTTTCTCCGCGTTTTTCAGTTGAACCCAGCCGTGCTTCAAAGCATAAACAACGGCTTGTGTACGATCTTCAACGCCGAATTTCCGCAAAATCGAGGTCACATGATTTTTGACAGTTTGATGACTGATGCCGAGCAAACCGGCAATTTCCTTATTGCTCTTACCCTTCACGACGCATTCAAGCACTTCCATCTCGCGCTCGGAGAGTGGATGAAAAGGGCTCCCAGGCTCGCTATAGGAGCGGCGCGTGCCCTCCATCTGCTCGCTGATCCATCCATCCAGTTCCCGAGAATTCAAAATCCGCGAACCAAATATAAACTTGCCGTCCGCCACTTCTCGAATAATCTGAATTAAATTTTGCGGTTCGATATTCTTCGAGCAATAAGCCGCCGCGCCCGCCAGAGCGGCATGCAGAGCTTGCTCAATATCATCATATCCCGTGACCAGAAGAATACGAGTGGATAATTTTTCCTGCGTCACCTGATGGGTGATCTGTTGGCCATTAAGTCCCGGCAAATTCACATCGAGCACGGCAATGGCTGGTTTTAGGGAACGAATCAATTCCAGCGCATCAGATCCGCTGGCTGATTGTCCAACCACTTTCAGGTCCGGTTCCAGCGTAAGCGCATCCACAACGCCCTGACGAAACAACGGATGATCATCCACAATAAGTAGCGTAATTTTTTTCATCCCAAACTCGCAATAATTTTATTCAGTATAGCACGAAAGTACACCCGATTTTAACCGATTAAGGCGTCGTCCAACGATAAACAGCCATATTCTGCTGACCGGCCTCGACCGCAAACCTGCCCCCACTGCTAAAGACAACCGGCGCACTTCGCGTCAGATCCGGATAAAAATCCGGGAACGCGATCAAGTAGCTTGCTCCGCGCTGATTCAGGTACGCGGCCAAACGCGTCTCATCGCGCATAAACGGAATCACTTCCGGCGAGACCAAACCCGCCAAATCAATCAATTGATGATGATCGAAATACCCCAGCGCGCCGATATCATGCGCGGCGATGATAGCATTTGGTGGAATATTTTGTGAGACCCATTTGGCAGTCACCACCATCTCCGATTCTATCAGACCCA